>CAZJTF010000005.1:43703-55281 GCA_964548565.1 uncultured Planctomycetales bacterium
TTCTCCACGATCACATTCGCTGGGAGGAGCGCGAGCTCTTCCCGCGTATCGAAAAGACGGTCAGCGCGTCCGGGCTGCAGCATCTCTCCCTCGAAACCCGCGAGCTCGAGGCCAGGCGCAACCGGAATCCACGACAGGACACATGATCATGAGCAACGAGAATCACCCGATCACACCCGACACCATGCTTCCCGATCTGCTGAGGGCGTATCCGGAGGCTCGGAGCGTACTCGATCGGTACGGGTTGCGGGGTTGCGGAGGGCCGTTCGGGCCGGCCGAGACGCTTTCGTACTTCGCCCGGGCCCACGGCGTGGATCTCGAGACCCTGCTCCGCGAGATCCGCTCGGCCGGGTCGAGCCCGGTCTCCACGCTGAACGCTGAACCGGACGCAACGCAGCGTCTGGCAGACGCGATTTATCGCCGCTTCTTCAAGGCAGGCGTGTTCGTCGTGCTGACGCCCGGCGCCCTCTGGGGCGCGCTGCTCCTGCTGAAGATCGGGTTCAGTCACCGCTTCACGGCCGTGTCGATCCATGAAGTGAATGCCCATGGCCATGCACAGATTTTCGGGTGGGTCGGGCTGTTCGTCATGGGCTTCGCCTACCAGGCGTTCCCGCGCATCAAGCACACACACCTGTGGCGCCCGGATCTGGCAAACGCGACCTTTTACATGATGGTGTTCGGGATCTTCGCCCGGGCTGTGGGCGAACCGCTGTTCCACTTGCCGATGATGAGGGGATTGGCGCTGTCGGCGACCGTGGTCGAAATTGCCGCGATCGGACTGTTCATCGTAATCCTGCTTCAGACGTTCAGACTGAGCGGGCATCCCCGGGAGTCGCACGACGCATACATCGTCGCATCACTCCTCTTCTTTCTCCTGCAGGCGGTCTATGATTTCGGCCTGCTGCACGCCACGACGTCGGCCGTCGACCGCACCGAGTTGCTTCGCGTCGTGTCAACCTACCAGGCACCCCTCAGGGATCTGCAAATCCACGGGTTCGCGCTGTTGATGATCCTCGGGGTCGGGATTCGGATGTTCCCGGCGCTTTTCGGCTTCCACCAACCACGCGAGAAGGTCGTGTGGGTCTGCCTGGTCGCAATCGTAGCGGGAATCGCCATGGAATGCGCCGGTTTCATCCTGATGCGCGGCACGGGCCATCACGGCTGGGCTGGGCTGATGTACGCCGGGATGCTCGCGCTGGCAGTCGCGAGCGTCTGGATCACGTTCCGCTGGGGATTGCTCGCACGTCCCGCCCAGCCGGACCGGTCAACCAAGTTCGTTCGGGTGGGGGTGGCATGGCTGCACGTGTCGATGACGCTGCTCGTGCTGCTGCCCGTGTATCTGCGGGTCACGCTCCCGGGCGCGGAGACTCTCTCAGTCACCGGGCGCGAAGCGCTGGACATGGGTTTCTCCCACGCGTACTACGGCGCCGTCCGGCACGCGATCACCGTCGGCTTCATCAGCCTGACGATCATGGGAATGGCGGCGAAGGTTGTGCCGACCCTCTGCGGAGTAGAACCCGCACGCCTGCCCTCGCTCTGGCTGCCATTCGGCCTGATCAATGTCGGCTGCCTGATGCGGGTCGGGTTCCAGATCGCTACAGATTTCCGTGAGGCGGCGTATCCGCTCGCTGGCGTCAGCGGCATGCTCGAGGTCACCGCGCTGGCGATCTGGGGCGTCCACCTGTGGCGGATCATGGCCAGGGAGCCGAGCGACGAGGAGATTCGCCTGAACCGTCCGGCACGCATTACGCCCGAACACCCCATCGGGTATGTCGTCGAGTGGTTCCCCGAAACACTGCCGCTGCTCATCGACAAGGGCTTTACGCCGCTGAAGAATCCGGTGCTGCGTCGCACGATGGCGCGAACGGTTTCAGTCCGCATGGCTGCAGCGCAGCATCGTCTCAATCTGGACGCGCTGCTCGCGGAGTTGAACGCGGCGGCCTTCCAGCGGCCCCCGGAGCTGCAGCCTCCAAGCGCAGAGGGAAGTCTGCTCTCGCTCCCCGTGATGGCGGGCTGATGCTTGTGCGCATCACTCGGGCAGGGTGACGCCCGTGGACGGGCCGCGCTGGCGGGAAACGGGGCGGGGCTCCTGGAGCGGGTACTTGTTCAGAATCTCCTGAGCCTCTTTGACTCGCGCGGCATACGCTCGCTCGATCTCATCCCGGGTCGTCGACAGCATCTCGAGCGGGCCGGCAACCACTCGCAGCAGCCGACCCTTGTCGTCCACGTTTACCTCGTTGACCGGCGGGATGAATCCCTCGCTGTCTTCGATTTTGATCGCGCGGACTGTCCGGGTGTTGAGGGTGATCTGCGTGGGGCCGACCACCTGGAATGATCGGATGACCAGCCCACGCCGGTCGGCGTTGTACGACGAGAACGAGTAGCTCTGCGGGGTCTTGAGATCCAGAAGGCGGGGGAGCAGGTTCGACCAGGCGGCCGATGCGTACGAGGGTTCCACGTCGAGGACACGGTCCACCAGATCCGGCGAATTCGGCTGCGGCGTGTAGGCGATAATCAGTTTGTCTTCTTCGCGAAGACCACTGTCGACTTGCAGGTGCACTTGGGGTGTCACCCCGGCGGGCGTCGGCGGGATGGTGGTGACCCGGTTTTCCCAGGACTCGTAGGAGAGGTCGTTCGTCACGTACATCGAATGCCGCAGGTGGGTGCGCGTGCCATCAGGCTGGAACAACCACGCCCACTCGCGGATCTCCACACCTTCGCGGGGCCCTCGAGGCCGGCTCTTCTCCAGGATCTGGACGTAGCCGATTTCCTTCCCCTCGAGCAGGAAACGCATGTACGTCTCGGGCACGACGTGATTGGTGAGGCGAATCTCGCCCCTGGCCGCCCGCTCGAGCAACTGCGTGCCGCGTTCCAGCGTTGCCTTCAGCCGTTTTTCGCCCAGTTCCGACCGGAGCAACTGAAAACTGTCGACGATCTGATCGAAGAGAGGCTCCACCTTCGCACGGGCGCTCAGCGGCGTCACGAGAACGAGAGCGAAGTACTCCGTCGGCTTCGTTCGAATGACCGCCTGCTGCCGGAGCCACTCGTTTCCCTCGATGCTGAAGCTGGCCGCGTAGCGGACGCCATCGCGTGAGGCGATCTGGGCTCCTTCGCCGCGCAGTTGCTTGACATCTTCGTGCTGGGAACGCAGCGAGCTGGTGATTCCGTCGATAATCAGGCTCGCATCCAGCGGACGGGTTGTCGAGGTGAGCCGCACCGTCAGCGACCACTTTTCGTCGAGTCGGACGAACTGCACGATTTCGACGTCCGCGACGCTGAGCACGCGTTTCTGACGCAGCGCGGTTGCACCGGCGAACGGGCGAACCGAAAAGCCGAAACTGCCGTCGACGTACGCCGGATCCAGCGCGGTCGAGGCGCTTCCTTTCGTCTCCGCCGCGGCAGCGGCAGAACCGGTGGCGAGAAGGGCGGCCAGACAGACGATCATGAAGCGAAACAGCATGCGATGTCCCCCAACTGTCGGGTGGCTCAGGCTGCAGGCGGTGCGGCGAGTTCCTGCCAGGTGCAGTCATCGCGGGCGATGCCGACCAGGGTTCCGCCTGTCGAGAAGTACAGAATAATCGGATCCGGGTGGAAATCCCGTTGCAGACGAACCGCTGCGGCGCGCTGCTCCTTTGCAGGACCCGGTACGGGCAGTTCACCCAGCGGGACCGCGACCCAGTAGACCACGTCCTGCGAGAAAGCATCCGTGGTCTGAAAGATCGCGGTGCGTTTCTGTTCGTCACGGGCGACCAACCCGGCCGCCTGCAGCAGGACCGGCTCGCAGGCGAACGTGTCGTCAATGGGTGTCGTTCTCTTCAGCTGTCCGGCAGGAGCGAGGAGCGACAGCGTACGCACCAGCTCCCTGTCACCTGGCGCACGGGCCTCGGTGTACTGTAATTGCACGCGCCCGGACAGCGTCCGGTCCAGCGTCAACTGGTGCGCGGCCAGGTCGGACCGGATCGACCACTCCTCCGTCGTCGCGATTGCAGGCAGGCGTGGTCCTTCGAGCTTCGTGACGATTGTCAAGTCCCACCACGGCTTTCCGTCCCTGCCGCGGTGCTGGTCGTATACACGGCGCTCGCGACCCCACTGCAGGGCCGGCGCTACCAGCCGAAACGCCGGGTTTGTCCCCTTCCAGTGATTCCAGGCCGTCGTGAGGCCGCTGTCGGCAAGCTGGCGGAGGCATTCGCGCGCCCGATCGCGGGCCTTCTTCACATCCGGCAGGGCTGGGCCGCCGTCGATTTTCGCGCTGCCGGCAATCGACCGACACACGTCCCGCAACGTGTCCGCCGCAGCCGGATCGTGCCGACCTACCACCAGCAGCGCTTCGCGTTCGCCCGTTTTCGCGCACCAGACCTGCACCGTCGATTTCTTGTCGGACCTGAGCACGACGTCAGCGCGTGCGACCTCGCGCCCATCGACCTCCTGGATTTCGAGCGCCTGGTTTTGACGACTCTGACGCTGCATGGCGATGAGGTCCGCCGCAATTGTCTCGATCGTCCGGCCTTCGAGCAGGGGGATGCGGTACGCGTTGACGAACCAGCATGCATCGCCGTCTCCCCCGGTCATCCGCAGGACCGGCGACTCGGGGACCGAGTCGTCAGCAAACCGGCTTCCGGGGGGAGGCTCAAAATGAAGACCCGACCGCCGCATAGCTTCGGCCGAATCCGTGGTGAGCGACACGTCGAGGAGTTCGACGGTTTCGGCAACCGCGTCCAGGAGTTGCCGGTCGGCATTGCGGACCTGTTGCGAAAGCAGCAGGACGATCGTCACGATCTGTCCGGCCGGCGCGATCGCCGACCGCGCGATGCAGTAGCTGGGCCGGCCGCCTCCGAAGACGGTCTGGGCCACCGATCCGACGGTCCATCCGGGAAGGGACCCGACCTTGCCAGCTCCGAGATCCTGGGCCATCCGGATGTCTGACGTCAGGTTCTCGACCGCCTGGAGCGCCGCATCGCGGGCATCCAGCGACGGGACGCCGTACGAGTGCGGGACATCTCGCAGGATAAACAGCTGCCGCACGGGAGCCTTGTCCTCGGGGGGTTCGATCACCCCCGCGACCGCGCCCCAGGGCAGGTCCTCCGGTGATTTGCTCTTCCAGCCCCGGGGCAGCGCGCAGCGAATCCGCCCCTCCTCGTAAATACGTGGCGGGTCCAGGCTGATCTGCTGAGCGCGGGTCTTGTACGTGATCAGTGCCTGGGCAAGTCCTACGGTGATCAGAAGCAGGAGGGCGGAGGCCGCCAGCGCCCAGCGCGGGCGACCCTGCCGAGGCTGCGTGTAGACTTCATACATGTGCGGCATCTTAGCGCCGACGCAAGATCTTTGCCAAGAGCTGATGCACAGGCTGAATTCGTACCTATTGACGCGATGCGCTGGTTGCCGTACATTCCACCCCCGGCTTCGTCCAACGAGGCGTAATTCTTTGCCCCCGCGCGGCTTGGGGTTGTTGTCGCCAGGACGAGCACCGCTGTCGGAGGGATGCGTGCGGCTCCGGGATGCGTGCACGAATCGTCCCTGGAGTTGCGGCTCTGTCGCCTTGAGCGGGGCAGTTACGAAGTCGATACATGGGTGATGCCGCCGTCGATGAATGAGTAACCTCGAGCGTTCCAACGGGGAATGATATCGAGGAGAGAAGAAGCTGGAAGGCTTCTACGATTCGTACAGAGAACGTCGAGGTCGCCGCTTCGCACACCGCTGTCGTTACCGGGTGGAAATCGTGGTCCGTGCGGACCGTAAGCATACATTCGTTGCTCAGGCCGACGCTCCCGCGTACTACGAAGCGGTCGACCTGGTGGTGGACAAGCAGGGGCGACTCCTGATCGGTCGTCGGACCGGTTCCTCGGCCGCCTGGGCACGGTGGCGACGATGGACCCGAAAGCCAGACAGAATCGCCTGATCGCAATGCCCGCCGGGAAGGTAGAGCCGTATGAAGTTAGCCGATTTCATCGTAGCCGATGCCGTCATTCCCGAACTCAAGGCCACGGACCGCAACGGAGTCATCCGTGAGATGGTGACCGCGCTGGCCCCGTGTATTGGTCTGGACGAAGAGGCGGCGACGGCAGTGAGCAAGGCCGTCATCCAGCGAGAGAACCAGGGGAGCACCGGTTTCGGAAAGGGCGTGGCTGTCCCGCATGTGAAGCATCCCGCGATCACCCGCATCACCGCGACGGTGGCGCGCTCCAGTGTCGGCGTGGATTTCGCTGCGCTCGATCGCGCGCCGGTTTACATCGTGGTGCTTCTGCTGAGTCCACCCGACAACCCCGACCAGCACCTGGCGTCAATGGAGAACATCTTCCGTCACCTGCAGCGTGATAATTTCCGGCGTTTCCTCAGGCAGGCCTCAACTCGGGAGGAAATCAACGAACTGATCCGGGAAGCGGACGAGTTGCCTGGTGGCTGAACCCGCGCGACATCCCGAGGCCGGCTCCGTCCGGGATCTCTTCATTGCGATCGAGTGCAGACTTGCCAGGCGAAACGCGGATCGTGACCGTCGAGAACTCTCAAGGCTTCCACGCACGGCCCGTCATGCGCTTCGTGGACCTCGCCAGCCAGTTCCAGAGCCGCATCACCGTCCGCAAAAAGGACCAGACCGTCGACGGCAAGAACCCGATGGAGATGATGCTCCTCGAGGCGACCAAGGGCACGGTGCTGGAGCTGCAGGCGGAAGGACCCGACGAAGGACCCGCGGTGGAGGCTCTGGCCCGCCTCGTGCAGAGCGGCTTCGGCGAGACATGACAGCCTGAGCCGGCTCCCGTCCCAGTCGCCGGCTCCACTGTCCGAGAACGATATGGAGATCAAGAAAGGCATTGCCGTCTCCCCCGGCGTCGCCATCGCCCCGGCGGTGATGCTGGAGTCCGAAGAGTACCGAATCGGCGAGAAGACGATCCCCGCCGGTGAGGTGCCCGCCGAGCTGCAGCGCCTCGCGAGTGGGTTTGACGAGTCGCTTGCCGAGGTCAATCTTCTCCGCGATTCGATGGCGCGGCAGCTGGGCCAGGACATCGCCTCGATTTTCGATTTTCACTACGGGGTGCTGAGCCAGATCCGGCTTCGCGAGCAGATCGCCAGCCTCATCCAGCAGCGTAGCTATTCGGCGGCGTTTGCGGCCCGTGAAGTCCTCCGCGGCTACCAGCGCCGGTTCCTGAACATGGAGGACGAGCTGCTCCGAGAGCGCGTGCGCGACATCCGTGATATCGAGCGCCGCCTGCTGCGGCATCTCTGCGGAGTCGGTGCTGAGAATCTGGCACACCTGACCGAACCGGCGATCCTGATCGCCCATGACCTGACGCCGTCGCAGAGCGCCAATCTCGGGCAGACCAAGGTTGTCGGCGTCGCCATGGACGCCGGCGGTCTGACCTCGCACACCGCCATCGTCGTCCGCTCCATGGGTATTCCGGCGGTGATGGGGCTCAACGACGTGTCGGAAGTCGCCTCCAGCGGCGACACGATCATCCTCGACGGGACCAAGGGCCTGGTCATCATCCGGCCCGATCAGGACATGCTGGCCGAGTACCGCGCCGAAGAGGAGCGGATGCAGAAGCTCGCCGGCAACCTGATCGAGCTCCGTGACAAGCCGGCGGTGACCCAGGACGGGGTTAAGATCACCCTGCTGAGCAATATCGAGTTTCCGTACGAGGCGAAGACGTCGCTGGAAAAGGGGGCTGAGGGGATCGGCCTCTACCGCACGGAATTCCTGTACCTGCGGAGCGAAGCAGAGCCGACGGAGGAGGAGCACTACGAGGCCTACACCTCGGTGATTCGGGCGGTGGGGGACCTGCCGGTCACGATCCGCACCCTCGACTTGGGCGCCGACAAGTACACCCAGAGCCAGGGGCGTGACCCCGAACGGAATCCGTTCCTCGGGCTGCGGTCCATCCGCTACTGCCTGCAGAACCTTGAACCCTTCAAGGTTCAGCTTCGCGCGATGCTCCGGGCCAGCATTGAGGGGGACGTCCGGATCATGTTTCCCCTGATTTCGAGCCTCATGGAGCTCCGGCAGGCTAAAATGGCCCTCGGAGACGCGATGGAGGACTTGGAGGAGTTGGGGGTGCCCTTCAGGCGGAATCTGCCGGTTGGTATAATGGTCGAAACTCCGGCCGCGGCCCTCCAGATCCGCGAGCTGATGCGGGAGGTGGACTTCATCAGCATCGGCACCAACGATCTGATCCAGTACACGCTGGCGGTGGACCGCGGTAACGAGAAGGTGGCCTCGCTCTTTACGGCATCGCATCCCGCCGTCCTCCGGACGCTGCGGGATATTGTGCGGAGTGCCGAGCGAGCCGAGATGCCGGCCAGCCTCTGCGGCGAGATGGCCGGCGAACCAATGTACACGCTGTTCCTGCTGGGGATCGGCCTGCGGATTTTTTCGATGGCCGCCAACGACATTCCGGAGATCAAGAAGATCATCCGGTCAACGTCGGTGGCCCACGCGGCCCGGGTCGCCAAGCGGGCACTGACATTCGATACCGACCGCCAGGTCAGCAATTACCTGCGCGACGAAACGCGCAAGATCTGGCCGGAGCTCCTGTAGGGGCACGTCGGATCGCCGCGAAATTCAGCCGCCCATGGCGGCAACGGAATACCGCCGGACGTGCGTTGCGTACGGCATTGACGGATTTCTGGAACGGTTCCAGAAGAGGATCAACAAACGAGTTGCGGTACAAGGTGGCAATCCGCTTCGCGATCGATGGTGATCTGAGATTCATCTCGCACCACGACACGATGCGCCTGTTTGAACGGGCCATTTCGCGAGCACAGTTGCCGGTCAAATTCTCCGAAGGCTTCAACCCGCGACCCAGGCTGTCGTTGCCAATTCCGCGCGCCGTGGGGGTGGCCAGCGATGCCGACGTCCTGGTGATCGAGCTCACCGAGTCGGCCGAGCCATCCGCCATGCGCGATGAACTCGCATCTCAGATGCCTCAGGGCATCAGCCTGCTGGATGCGTGGAGCGTCCCCGGCGGGGCGACGCTCCAGCCAGAGACGGCCGCGTACCGGCTTCCGGTATCGCCTGCTCAGGCCGGTGAACTCGCGGGTGCGGTCGATCGGCTCCTCGGGGCCGATCGATGGTCGGTGCCCCGGTCCGGGGCCGACCGCCGCGGGACAAGGAGCATCGATGTTCGCGCCTTCGTGCGCGATGCCCGGGTCGACTCGGAGCATCTGCACTGGACGGTGCGCGTCGGAAACGATGGAACGGCCCGGCCGGCCGAAGTGCTGGCTGCACTGGGGCTGTCTCCAGAGGAGTTCCACCACAAGGTTCGGAGAACCTCTATTCAATGGGCCGGGGGCCCGCCGCTCCCGGATGCCGAGCCGGCGCTCGCGGATTCATAACCCGCGAACGTGCGGGGCTGCCGACCGCGCTCACGGAGACAGGGAAGTCCAAGAGAGCGAAATTCAAATGACAGACTCACCCGAACAGGAACAGGTACAGCAGGACACAAAGGAACAGGAAGCCAAGACCGGTCGACGGCGAACCCGCCGCGGCAGGGGAGGATCGCGCACCCGGAAGGGGGCCGAGCCGGCGGCAGAAGCCGTCCCCACAAAAGAGGAGACGACCGAGAGCGCGACCGCCGTGGTCGAACCGCCCGCGCCGCCGCCTCCCGTCGAACCGCCTCCGCCGCGGGAGGTGAAGACGCAGGCTGAACCGGATTTCGACGACAACTGGTCGATCCCCGAGCCGTCCAGGCCTTCCACGCCACCCTCTCGAGCCGCGGTCGTGATCGTGCCGGCCGAGCCGCCGGAGGAGGAGGAAGTTCCGGTCACGCGAAACGAGACCTTGCTTGAATCGCCCGCCGAAACCTTCGCGGAGGAGCCGGTGGACACGCCTGTGGAAGCGCCTGCACCGGAAGAAGGGGAACAGCAGGGCGGCCGTCGCCGTCGAGGCCGACGCCGGCGGGGGCGCGGGCGTCGCAAGAATGGCGGCGCCGAAAACAATGGCAGCGGCGCGGCCGGCGTCGCAGAGCATCCTCAACAGCAGCATCGGCAACAGCAGCAGCGTTCCCATCGCGAGCAGCAACAGCAGCACCACGGCCGGCAGCCGGCGCCCCAGCGCGTGGCACAGGCGGCGGAGCCGGAAGAGGAACCGGCGGAGAGCCACACCGGCGATCGCGTGATGTTGATCAACGTCGCCGAAGGCGAGGAGTGCCGCATCGCCATCCTCCACCAGAATCGGCTTGAAGAACTCTTCATGGAGCGGGCCAGTTCCGGCTCGCACGTCGGCAACATCTACAAAGGCCGCGTGACGAACGTCGAACCGAGCATCCAGGCGGCCTTCGTCGATTTCGGCCTGCCCAAGAACGGATTCCTGCACATTTCAGATCTGCAGCCCCAGTACTTCCCCGATGGCAAGGGCCAGCTCGAGGAAGTCGGGCGCAAGACGCCGCGCCGTGACCGACCGCCTATCCAGAAGTGCCTGCGGCGGGGGCAGGAAGTCATCGTGCAGATTATCAAGGAGGGGATCGGCACGAAGGGGCCCACGCTCACGACGTACATTTCCATTCCGGGTCGCTACCTCGTCATGATGCCAGGCATGAACCGCCTCGGCGTCTCCCGCAAGATCGAGGACGAGGACGAGCGGCGCAAGATGCGCGCGATCCTCGACGAGCTTGAGCTGCCGCGCGACATGGGATTCATCCTCCGCACCGCGGGTCTGAACAAGACCAAGCGGGATCTGCAGCGAGACCAGATGTACCTGCAGCGATTGTGGAAGGTCGTTGCCAACCGCATCAAGACCGAGCGGGCGCCGTGCGAGCTCTACCAGGAATCCGACCTGGTGATCCGCACGATCCGGGACATCTACTCGAGCGATTTCGGCAGGATCATCGTGGATGACCAGGGCACCGCTGACAAGGTGACCGATTTCCTCTCCATCGCCATGCCGCGGACCAGCGCGCCGGTCGAGGTGTACAAGGGGACTGTTCCGCTCTTCCACAAGTACGGCATCGAGGCCGAGATCGAGCGGATCAACGCCCGGCATGTCCCGCTCCCGTCGGGCGGGTCGCTCGTGATCGACTCGACGGAAGCCCTCGTGGCCATTGATGTGAACAGCGGCCGCTACCGGGACCTCGATGACGCGGAGGAGACCGCCTATCGCATCAACATCGAGGCGGCCGAGGAGATCGCCCGTCAATTGCGCCTCCGCGACCTCGGCGGTCTGATTCTCTGCGATTTCATTGACATGCGGCTGGAGAAGCATCGCCGTGGGGTCGAACGCGCACTCCGCGAGGCGCTCAAAAAGCACAAGGAGCGGGCGAAGTGTCTCCGCATGAGCCAGTTCGGCATCATCGAGATGACCCGTCAGCGCATGCGGCCGTCGATCAAGCGGAGCATCTACCAGGATTGCCCGCACTGCCGCGGCTCGGGCCTGGTCAAGACGCCCGAGTCGATGACGCTGGACCTCATGCGGCTGCTGCGGCTGGCGATCCACCATGACCAGGTCGAAGCCGTCGAAGTGCGGGTCTCGCCGAGCGTCGCGTTCCAGCTTCAGAACCGCAAGCGCTCCGCGATCCGCGCCGCCGAGCAGGAGACCCACTGCCGGGTGGTTGTACGGGCGGACGACAATCTCGGCCTGGATCAGTATCTCTTC
>CAZJTF010000006.1:0-49835 GCA_964548565.1 uncultured Planctomycetales bacterium
GCCGCCGCCGCGTCGCCGGTCGGCAGCATTGCGGCACTTGGTCTGGTCATTGGGGTCGGCAAGCGTGCTGATTCTGCCCTTGTTTTCGGCGGTGCTGCCCGGGTGGAATCTCCTGCCGCACCTTGGCGAGACTCAGTTTTCACTCGTAGGACCAACTGCCGCCTGGATGTCGGCTGCTCTGAGTCCCGAGGCGCCCGGGCGGGAAGGGCTGCCGCCGAACGCGACCGCGACAGACATGGAAGATCCTGGGGCAACCAGAGGCGATCCGGTCAGCCATTCCCAGCCGGAAGCGCTCGTTTCTTCGGGATTGCGATTCCCGTGGCGGGGCTGGCTGCTGCTCGTCTGGTTGTCGATTGCCGCGCTGCTCCTGATCCCTCTCGGCCTGGGGCATCTCAGCCTTTGGTGGTTGGAGCGCCGCTCCGCCCGAATGGAGCAGAGTTGCTGGTCGGCGATGAGCGACCAGCTCGCCCAACAGCTCGGCCTGCGCAGGCCCGTAGAATTGCTGGTCAGTCAGCGGCGGACCATGCCCATGATCTGGGGTTTGTGGCGCACGCGCCTGCTGCTCCCGCTGGAGGCTCTCGGTTGGCCGGCGGATCGCGCCCGTGCGGTCCTGCTGCACGAACTGGCCCACGCCCAACGGTGGGATTGCCTGACGCAAACCATCGCCCAGATGGCTTGTGCGTTGCACTGGTTCAATCCGCTGGTCTGGATCGCCTGGCGCAAAATCCAAACCGAGCGGGAGCAGGCCTGCGACGATCTCGTACTGAGCACTGGCACCAAGCCCTCCGCCTATGCCGAGCAGTTGCTGCACATCGCCTTAAAGATGCCGGCAGTTCGGTTCCGTGCCGCCGCCATCGCGATCGCCAGCTCATCGAGGCTTGAAGGACGGCTGCTGGCGATACTGGATGCATCGCGGAACCGCAAAGCTGTGACACGATTGAGTGTTCTCCTCGCATCGACGGCATTCCTCGGTTTCATGCTGCCGGTCGCCATGCTCGGGGCCTCTGCATGCCGTCCTGTCACCACCGAGCCGGCTTCTGCCGCATCCGCGACATCAACCCGGCCCGTGAACGGAAGGATAAGCCAGCTTAAGGCGGCTATTAGCGGCAATGCAGCCACACGGGCCGCTGGCCAACCTTCGAGTGACGAGCCGGACAGCGATGCAACCACGGAAGGGACGAGGCGTACGGCCAGCCCCAGGGTGGGCCTGAAGCGTCCCTGGCGCGACGAACTGAACTTCGTGGGAGGCTACCCTCCAGCGCCGGCCCCGCCTCCACCGGCGAGGTCCCTGGGACGCTGACCTCGGTGCTGCACGCCGGGCGCTTGGCGGGTTGACAAGCGGGGATTCCTGTTCAGGAGCATTGGCCATGAGACGATTCTTAATCATACTGGCTCCCATGTTTGTGTTCGCCTGGGCCTCACTCGTCCCGGCGGTTGCAGCGGCCCGGCCGGCGGCGACCTCAAAGCCGGCCGACCGATACGATCCCGACGTACCCACCACCCGGCCCGACGTGTCCAAGGTGCCTCGCAGGCTGACCCCGTGGAATGGCGTGGATGCCAAGGCCGTCGAGCTGGTCAAGGGCGTGTACGCCAAGGAGGATTGGATTCACCACGTCAAGAGATTCTACATTCAGGCTTCGCAGTCTATCAGGAACACTCAGGAAGGAACGGACTTCTTTAACCACCTATTCCGCGAGCAGGATCGGCCTTCCGCCGGCAGGACCATTCAGTACGAATTCGCCTTCGACGATCATCGCTTCCGCTACGCTGAGAAAATGATGACCCCCAGCGATGGCGGTCGCAGGGTCTATACCTGGGACGGCAAGCTGCAGCGCCGGTACGAATACAATCCGGGAAACAAGCGGGAGGGCTATGCGCTGTATCCCACCATGGAGGGCGTCGCCCATGCGTTCAATTACGGACTGCTGTGGCCGCGAGCCCGCGTGCATTATTTCTGGTTTTACCCGAGGGACACGAAGCAGGACTACTACACGATCAACGGCAACCACTTCTACAATCATCCGGCCAGCCGGCTGGTTTCGGAGCCTCATCACGATTGCTGCCGTCGGCGGTTCCGGCCGGAGGACTTCCACGTCATGGGCGTTCAGGAGTACCGCGGCATCCGCTGCTACGTGCTTGAGCAGCGTCCCGCCTACGACGATTGGCGATGGTACGTGGGCGTGGAGACGGGATTCCTGCACGGGAAGATGAGCGGCAACGCGCTGAGGCTGTTCAATCACGAGGTCGACCCTCGACACTTTGAGGTATGGGCTGCTTTGGGTTATCCGGCCAAGTCGCACAAGGGCCTCTGGGAGAAACAGCGGCATCTGACCCGGCTGGAGTACGATGAACTCAAGAAGCGGTACGTGGCGGAGCTGAGCCGCCGCGGCTTCGAGACCGAGCAGGCCCTTGGGAACACCACCGGCGTGCCCGAGCACGAGGAGTGGTTCATGGACTACAAGGAGGTCGCGCCCGGCCGATTCTGGCCGATGCGGCTCGGCGATTTCGCTTATTCCATGAACGATCGGGGCCGCGTGGTGGTGCGATCCATGAACGAGGTAAAGGTCCAGAGAATCGAGGTCGACGGTGGTTTACGCGACGATCTGTTCACGATCGACATGGAGGAGGGCCTCCCGGTCATGGACTACCGCTACGACCCGTTCGTCGGTTACCGCTACCGGTCGGGCATGCCGGATGAAGAGACGCTGGCGGCGTGGCGCGAGAGCGAAAAATACCGGCAAAGGCGGCAGGAAGAGGCCGCGATTCTGCAACGCAAGGCGGCTCTGGACGGAATGATCGGCAAACCGGCCCCCGAGCTGCCCCGCGGCAAATGGTTCAACACCAAGCCCCTGACCTGGAATGACCTGCGCGGCCAGACGGTCATCGTCCAGTTTGCCTTCCTTTGCGAGCAGGATGACCGACAGGACATCGATCACAAGGACCGCGAACTCCTGACCGCGCTTTATGACCGCCGGGCCAGGACCGGGCTTTCCATCATCAGTATCCATCCCTGCAGGGTGCGGGACGCGAAGATGCGGGCCTTCGTTCGAGCCGAAGACCGCCAATACCCGATCTGCATCGACGAGCCGCCGCTCAATGACGAGAACGACGGGGCGACGTTCGAGCGCTACCGGATTGCCTGTGGCCCCTTCGCCTTTGTGGTCGGGCCGGACGGCAAAGTGGTACGTTACGGTTTGTTGGCCGACCTCCCCGAGGTGGGGGCCTATTGCGAGAAGCTCCCTCCCTTGCCTTCGCTGGATCGCTCGACGGACGGGTCAAGCCAGGAATGATGTCGCCAGGTGGATCGCAAGCCCCCAAACTTCCAGACTTATTCCAGCTTGGAACGGCTCGGCAGTTGCGGATGTACCCCTGAACGGCCGCGAGGGGCGCGGCTCAAGCGTGGTCGAAGATGCCGTGGGCGTGACGGGCGTCGGGACGGAGTAAGAGATGAACTGGTGCCGGCCTTTGGTCTCGCGTGGTTTGCCCGCCAGAGGTCCTGCGGTTAGGCCCTTACGGTGAAACTTCACTGCGTTCTTGTGCGAAAAAATGCGATGAGATTGCGAGGGCTTGCGAACTTGCGGTTATCGCGCTAAGCTGTTAAAAACGCTGGGCTCCCTGTGTTTTTCAGTAGGCAGTCCGGAGCGGCTTCCAAGCTGAATGTTGCCGGTTCGAACCCGGTCGCCCGCTTCTCTTAAGCCACGTGTCATTCGGCACTTCCGGGCCCTGTGCTGTCTGGAGGTGGCCGGTTTCTGCCGTGCCGCCGTTCCTGACTGCGAAGCTGCGCCCCCGAAGGCTTGCCCGGCCGAGCGCCTTCCCGTAGACGAAGTAGCCGACAATCACGTTCACGCCGGGGCAGTGGGGCAGCCGCACCGGCAGACGCGATCCAATGACGAAGGAGCGAGATGCGACGCGGGAGAACGACGACGCGTGTTGCAGCCGTGGCCGCGCTGGCCACGTGTGTCATGAGCCTGCTGGCGGTCGGTTGCTCGGCGACGCGCCCGACTGTCTGGTACTGTCTGGGCTACAACACGCCGAATGCCCCGCAGTACAAGGTCACGGATACAGGCGAGCGTGGCTGGTCGCGCGTGTACGCGACGCTCACGAGGCACATGGATCTCCGCGTCAGTGCCATGGCTCCGACGCCAGAGCAGCTCGCAGGCGTTGACGTGCTGATCATCCTCAATCCGGAGGAGAATCGTTGGGAAGGCGGTCCCGCGCCCCGGTTGATGGGCGATGACGACGTCCGGGTCCTCGCCGATTACATCACCGGCGGCGGCGCTCTTCTGTTCGGCTCCAACCAGGACTACATGCACAACATCGAGAAGACCCGCACCAACCGGCTCCTCGAACGCTTCGGCATGCGCGTCGGCACCGCGCCGGTCGGGCTGAAACTGCTGCAGATCCCGGACGATGCGCCCGTCGTCGGCGGCCTGCGCTGGCGGTTCTTCTTCGGCTCGGGCGTCGAGTTCGTCGAGGCCAACTCCTGCCGCCCCGAGGTCTGGGTGTGGAACGATCCCGCCGCACCCACACTGGAGGACGTACCGGGCGATCGCGTGCCGCTAATGGCTGCCTGCGAGACGACCTCCTCCGGCAGGGTCATCGTGATGGGCGACTCGGGCTGGACGGCCAACGGCACGATCGGCGAGGACGACAACTGGGTCATCCTGTGGCGGCAACTCCGCTGGCTCGCCCGCGGGCGCCTTCCTGCAACCCCACCTGCCCTTGCCTCCTGGACCCCGCCGCTGACGCCGGGCTGATCGGCTGAAGACCCATCATTCGCCGGCGCCCGGGCAGCGCGGGCCGAATGCCAGGCTTTGGCGGAGCGCGGGGCCGGGCGCAACGCCGCGCCCCGTGTCAATCGCATTCGGGGTCGGCAGGTATCGCTGGTCCCCGCGCGCAGCGCACGAAGGCGGCGAAGTCGGCGGCATCCACCCTGCCGTCCCGGACCAGGTCGAAACACACGCACGTCTCACTTACGTCAACGTCCGGGCCGTAACAGGCCTGAAACGCGCCAAAATCGTCGAGATCCACGTCGAGGTCGCCATCCACGTCGGGCGCAATCGCCGGACAGGCCGGTGTCGGGTGCTGGCCCGGTTCAAACCGCACGTACGCCCAGTGCGAATCCGACGCCGACGAACCGCTGGAGACGTTGTCACCCCACACGATTCTCTTCAACGCCCGGTCGGGCGCCTGCGCGCGCGTCTGCGTGCCGAGCAGGGCACCATCCATGTAGTACCGCGCGAGTCCGTTCCCGCCATCGCCGGCCGGATCGAAAACGATCTGGATTGTGTGGTAGCCGGCGCCCGGATCGAAGGCCGCGAGAGGCTGGTCCGCCTGCAGATTCGATCCCACCGTCCACAGTCCCGGCGCAAGCGTGCCGCCCGTGACCATGTTCAGTGCCCAGACGTCCTGGCTGTCGTTGAGCTCGATATAACACTGGAACAGTCCGGCGGCCGCGACCGCTCGCAGGTGCGCGGTAAAGGTCCATCCCGATGGGTCGGACCAGTGTTGTGGGCTGAGCGGGTACTGGTAGTTCGCGCGCCGGTTGGCCGCGGCCGCAATGCGCCAGTGCGGCTGCGCGTCGGAGCCAGGCTCGAGCGTCCGTTCCGCCGCTGATGCACTCGTGTCGAGCGAGAAGGGCGGCGTCTCCGCCTCGGGATCGCTCTGGCCGCGATGCACCATGACGGAAGGCGGCACCGTCCTCACGTTCATCGCGTAGCTGCCGGTTCCGCCGGCCGCGCTGCCCACGCGGACCAGCACAGCCTGCGAGGCGCTGACGGGCACGCGCACGCACGCCGACGCCCCCGCGCACGCACCGCCGGGACAGCCAACGCTGCAGCCCAGTTCCTGCCCGCCGCACTCCGTCAGCACGGAGACGACCGCGCCGAAATCTGCCTCGCACAGGTTCACGAGCAGGTCACCTGCAATGGGCGGGCTGTAGCGGTACCAGATATCCGGCCCCGGGTACGTCGTGCAGGAGGCCGCTCCGTCGTTGGTCGCGCCGGCGATCGTTCCGCGCGTCACACCGTCGGCGATCCAGGCCGCATCACCGCACGCATCGCTCACACCCGCGATCGAAATCTGGAGGTTGTCGTACATGACATGGGATGGGGCCCCGCCTGCGCTGCTGGTCCAGCGGTTCTTGAGCAGGGCGAAGTAGTTGGACGGGGTGCTCGAGGCTCTTTGCGTTGTGACGGTGGCCACGGTTTGGCCGTTGATCCGGACCTCGAGCGTTGTCCCGGAGAGTTGTGCCGTCAGTCGGAATGGCTCGGCCGATTCGAGGATTCCGTCCGCGTCCACGTCGAAGGGCGCTCCGCTCAGAGTTGCAGGCAGGCTGCCCGCTCCCGCGAAGACGTTCAGGGCAGACATCTCCTGCGGACCGTCGACGAACGGATTGTCCGCGTAGAGAGTGACGGTGCTTCCGGCGATTCGTTCCCCGATGAAGAGACCGCCACTGGGATGAAGCTGCACCGTGATCTGCCCGAGCGAGCTGTCGTCGCCGATGTTCGCGTCGAGGCGCGGCTTGCGAAGCATGAATCCCGCCGTGTTGTTGCCGAACAACGGGGTCGGGTTATCGAGCAGAAATCGAACATCCGTGCTGGCCGCCAGGTTCGGAAGATCGGCATTGAGAATGACCGATCCGGGGCCCGTGCTGCCCGGACTGGATCCATCCACGCCGGTGATGAGCATCTGCTCCCCCTGGATCCCGGCCACGTCGGCATCCTGACCCAGGGTGCCACGCTCCACCCATGGAAGCTGGGGCTGCTCGGTGAATCCCGGGGAGTCACTGGGCTCGCGGGTGAAGGTATCGCTGATGGACAGCAGTTGCTGCTGCGGAAAGGCCACCTTTGCCAGGTAGATGCATGTCTTGCCCTCATGCGACGAGTAATAGCTTACCCAGAGCAGATCCTCATGCCAGACGAGGCCCGCGTAGCTCGTGTCGCCGCCCGACGGCAGCGTGAGGCATTCGGACAGCCCTCCCGTCGCCGGATCGAGCCAGCTGACGCCGGTGCGGACCGTCCCGTTGTACAGCCGCGTGACCGCCACGAACCTGCTGTCGGGCAACCGGATCACCTCCGGCCCGCCGACGGTCGCGCTCGTGGGAATCCAGGTCCACTCCGTGTAAGGCGGTGCCGACCGGCCCCATGCCTTGTCGCGCGCGAGCACATAGGCCGTCCCTTCCGGCATGAAGTGAATGCGCGAGGTTTCGTTTACCGTGCCGGTCGCCCCCATGTTGGGGACGTGCGTCGTGAAATGGACGCCGTCGGTGCTGCGATACAGTCGCAGGAAGACGGAGTTCATCCATGCATACCCGATGCCATAGGCGACGCCGTCATGCCAGGTGATGCGCCAGATCCAGATGTTCGGCTCGCCGATCTCGACCCGCTCCGTCCAACTCGTCCCGTCCGACGAGAACCACACGAAATTGCGATGCGTGACACCATCCACCGGGGAAGGCGTTACCACGGCCGCATACAACATGAGGCGGTTGTCGGGCGTGATGACCAGGTGCGGGTCGCGCAAGTCCTCCGTCTCGGACGTAAGCAGAACGGCCGACGTCCAGTCCTCTCCGTCGGTTGAGCGAAGCACACGGATTGATCCACTCACGGTCACGCCGTGCGTGGTGGCCTCGCGAAAGCTGCAGTACCACGTTCCGTCGTGCCGCACCAGATCGGTGAAAGCGTTGTGGGGCGCGTTGTCCCAGATCTTTCGAACAGACACGAGCTGGGCCGGCTGGGCGGTTGCGACTGCCGGTGCGAGCCAGGGCAGGAGAAGGGGGGCAGAGACCGCGAAGAAGCAAGTCCGGGTGCCGGCGCAAAGGCGTACGTGCATGACAAATCACCTGTTGCAGAAACACAGGAATGCAACACGCGGCGGCGGGCCTGCCCGGGGAGCAGACCCGCCGCCGGTTCACTTCCTTCAGGAAAGAGCCGTCATTTTAAACACCGCGGCCATCACGAACCCGCATCAGTCGCACAATGGCGTCACTCGTCGCAATCAGGCGACGCGGGAATACCGGCTCCGCTCGCGCAGGCCGCGAACTTCGCGAAATCCGCCAGGTCAACGCCGTTCTGGCGGTCCCAGTCGAAGCAGGTGCACTCGGTGCCGGCCTCGGCGCCCGGGGCATAGCACGCCTGGAACGCGCCGAAGTCATCCATGTCGACGTCCTTGTCGTTGTCGCTGTCAAAGACCGGGTCAAAACATCCCGCAGCCTGGCTGCCAAACTCGAATTGGACCAGGTTCCACTGCGAGTGCGATGGCCCGCCGCCGGAGGAGTTATCTCCCCAGACCAGCCGACGGAGCGTCGAATCTGTCGCCTGGTCGCGTTGCTGTGTGTACACCAGTGTGCCGTCAATGATGTAGGTGGCGACCTGGCTATTGGGGTTATAGGCGATCTGGTACTGATGGTAATCCGCCGTCGGGTCCAGATCGCTGATCTTGATCAGCGTCGCCAGCGTCTGGCCGGTGACGTACACGCCACGTTGAATGGTGCTCGTCCCGTCGATCAGGTGGATCGTCCACGTATCCTGACCGTCCTGCAGGAGGAGGTGCGCCTGCCACTGCGTCGGTGCCGTGACCGCCTTCGCGATGGCGGTCATCGTCCAGCCCTGTGGGTCGGAGAAGTCGCTGGGGGCGAGCCCGGTGTACTGGTAGTTCAGACGCAGCGTGTCGATTTGCGCCAGGTACCAGAACGGCAGCGTGTCAGTGGCGGCTCCCTCTGTAAAGCTTTGCCCGGGATTGACATCCCTGGTCCAGCCCTCGCTCAACGGCTGGTTCTGACCCTCGTGCTTAATCACCACGGTGTCGTAGCCCACCTTCAGATTGAAGCTGCCCGATGCGTTGCCGATGCCGGCGACCCGGACGAGATACGTCGCACCCTGCTGGACGCTGAACGTCAGGATCGGGTATCCGCAGGCGACCTGGCTGTCGAGTGATCCCGGGCACGTCGGCTGATGGAGTGAGAGCAGCGCGGCGAAGTTCGCGTCGCTCGCGTCCAGCTTGAGCCGGCCGGTCCGGGTTGCGGTGTAGAGATACCAGACGTCGGGGCTGCTCGCCGATCCCTGGCCGCTGCAGAGCGCATCACCATCGGCCGTGGCATACAAGGTGGTTCCCGCCGTCGTGCCGTCGGTGATCGTTATCGCATTCAAGCACGCGTCATTCACCGGCGGTTCCTTGCACAGGACGTTCATCGTGAAGTCGCCCTGGGCGTAATTGGCCCCGGAGACCCGGATGTAGTAGGTCGTGCCCTGGCTGGCGTTCACCTCGACTCTTGAAGCCTTTCCGCAGCCGTCATCATTGCACGCGATTTCCGAACCACCGCACGCGGTGTGCAACGAGACGACCGTGTCAAAGCCCGACCCGCAGGTGTTGACCTCGAGCGGCGCATTACACGTGGCGGTGTACTGGTACCAGACGTCCGGGCTGGCGTTGGAGTCTCCGCACGAAGCCGTGCCGTCCACGGTGGCGCCCAGCGTGGTGCCCTGCGTGGCGCCGCCGCCGACGACAAGCGCGCTGGCGCATGTATCGTTGGCGGGCACTCCGCCGGCGAGGTGCAGACGGAATGGACCGGCCGCACCCCCATTGGCCGCCACCCGGACCAGGTACGTATTACCCGCCGTGACCGGCACCACCACCCGCGACTGTGTTCCGCACGTGTTGTCGTTGCACGCGAGTTGCTGCCCGCCGCACGCGCTGTAGACCGACAGCACGGTGTCGAGCGGTGATCCGCACGTGTCGGCGATCAGGTTGCCGGTTGCGGCGGCGGTATAGGCATACCACGCGGTCGGACTCGTATTCGATGTTCCACAGCTCGCGGTGCCATCGGGCGTCCCTTGTCCGGTCAGCCCGTAGTACTCGCCGTTGGAGACGGCCTTTGCCGTGGCGCAGGTCGCGTTTGCGGCGGGCGGCGACGCGTAAACGTGCTGCCCCAGCTCGAACTGTGCGAACGTCACGTGCGATTCGGTGGCGGCCGGTGGCTCGCCGAAAACGGCTCCAAGGCCGCCGCTCGTGTTGTCGCCCCATAGCACGCGATAGGGGACCGACGGCGGGGCGGGCGGTGCGGTGCTGCGCATTTGTGTGCCGATTGCGGCACCGTCGACGTAGTAGGTCACCATGCCGGTGCCGCCATCGCCCGCCGGGTCGTAGACGATCTGGTAGGTGTGATAGCCGGCGGCCGGATCCAGGTCGCTGATGCGATCCGCTGTCGTGGGGGTCCCGGTGGCCGGGCGCGTATAGATACCCTGCTGACCCGGGTCGTCGCGGCTGACGAGATTCAGGCTCCAGTCGGTGAGCCCATCATCGACGACGAGTTGCGTTTCGTATACATCCGCGGCCGCCAGAAGCCGCAGGGTGCCCGTCAACGTCCACCCGCTCGGATCCTGGAAATCACTGATGGATAGCTGCCCTGTAGTGGGGGTGGCGGCGTACGAGCCGTACGAACCTGCGGCGGTTGCCATGCTCCAGTAGTCGACTCCTTCGCTGGCCGGACCACGCGTCAATGTGCCAACGACCTGCTCGGTCCAACCCTCCGCCACCGGGTTTGTGCTTCCGACGTGCCGGAGGAGAACATTATCCTGGATGCGCAACTGGAAGCTGCCCTCAGCTCCATCCTTGCCGGCGACACGGATCCAGTACTCGGTATTCGCCGTTGCCGGAATCGTGAGGCAGGAGCCGGGGGCGCCGCAGGCCGATCCTTCACAGTCGTCGTTGCAGGCGATTTCCGCCCCGCCGCATCCACTGTGCACCGAGAGTACGGTGTCCAGGGCCGAGCCACAGGTGTCCAGACGCAGCGAACCGGTGGCCTGCGCGACGTAGCGGTACCACACGGACGGGCCCGCGTTCGAGTTTCCGCATGAGGCCGTCCCGTCGGGCGTGGCCCGTATGTTCGTGCCGCTGACGGTGCCTTCGCCAATGGACGTTGCACTCGCGCAGGTGTCGTTCAGTGGAATGCCGCATCGCGCCTGCAGATTGAACGCGCTTGCCTGGCCATTGGCGCCCGCGACGCGGATCAGGAACTGCTGGCCGGCAGTGACCTGCAGCGTGACACAGGAGGCCGGACCGGTGCACGGCAGGCCGCCGCAGTCGTTGCTGCAGGCCACCTCCGTGAGCGATCCGCAACTGCCTGTGTACACCGAGAGCACGGTGTCCATCGGTGAACCGCACGTATCCAGCGTGAGCTCGCCGGTGCACGTTGCCGTATACGTGTACCACACGTCCGGACTTGCACCGGAGTTCCCGCAGGATGCGCTCCCGCCGGCCGTCGCGCCAAACGTCACGCTCGTGATCGCCGTGTCGCCGAGCGGCAGTGCGCCCGTGCATTCGTTATTCGGTGGGGCGAGCGGATTGCGCTGCATGACGAAGTCCGCGAATGAACAGAGATGCGCGGTGGTCTTCGTGCCGGCGATGTTGTCGCCGAACATCACGCGAAGAGTCGCATTGTTGGTCGCCTCGGCGCGCGTCTGGCGTGAAAGCACCAGGCCGTCAACGTGGTAGGAGACGCTGCTCGATGCCGGATCATAGACGATCTGATACGTGTGGAAGCCGTCTGTCGGATCGACGTTGCCCAGCTTCGTGTAGCTGGTCCCGTCCTGCAGCAGCTTGTAGATGCCCTTCTCTCGCGCGCCAGTGCCGTCGATCGCGTGGATGACCCAGATGTCGGAACCGTCCACGATCTGGAAAATCGTCTGGTTCACGTCGTCAGACGCCAGGACCTTGGCCCGCCAGGTCCCCGTCCAGCCCTCGGCGCGCCGGAACTGCCCGACGGTCATTGCCTTCGAATAATAAAGAGTGCCGGTCACCCCTTGAGACATGCTCCAGGCCGGCTCAATGGTGGTGTCAGGTGCCGTGGTGACGATCGCCGCCGAGGCGGTGCGTGTCCAGCCCTCGGTGGTGGGATCCGCCGCACCGACGTGCCGCGCCCCGACATCGTCCGCCAGGTACAGTCTGAACGGTCCGCTGCCGCCGCCGACACCCGAAACGCGCACGAGGTACTGATGTCCGCCGAGGACGGGGAACGTCAGGCATGAGGCGGGGGCGCCACACCAGTTTGGATTGCCGCAGCTCTGGTTGCAGGCAAGCTCCGTTCCCCCGCAGCCGTCGTAGACGGAGATCACCGAGTTGTACAATGTCCCGCAGGTATTGATGGTCAGGTTACTGTCGTACGGCTCGGCCCAGGAATACCAGACGTCAGGGCTGGCATTGGAATTGCCGCAGGAGCCGGAGCCGTCAGTCGTTGCCCCGAGGGTCGTTCCATCGAGGGTCACTTCATCCGTCGCAATCACCGTTGCGTTCGCGCAGGTATCGTTCAGCGGGACTGCCGGCGCTCCGCATCGCAGGTTCAGGTTGAAGGGGCCTGCCGCGCCGTTGCTCCCGGCCATCCTGATGTAATACGTGTTGCCTGCAGTGACCGGAACCGTCAGGCACGAACTGTTGCCGGCGCAGGGCGTGCCGGCGCAGTCGTCGTTGCACGCCAGTTCCGCACCGCCGCAGCCGTCGAATACCGCGACCACCGTGTTGAAGCCGGACCCGCACGTGTCGACGCTCAGGTCTCCGGTGCACGTCGCGACGTAGGTGTACCACAGGTCGGGCGCCCCATTCGAGTTACCGCAGGACGCTGCGCCTGAGGCATTCCCAATTGTGGTGTTGCCTGTGATCTGGCCGTCCGTGATGGACCTGGCTGCGGCGCAGGTATCGTTGATGTCGTCGATTCTGAGTTGCAGGTCGTCGAAGTAGATATCCGCACCGACCGGAGGACTGCCGCTGTACCGGTTCTTGAAAAGCGAGAGGTAATTGTGGGGTGCGTTCGGCGCAATCTGGATCTGATTCGTGAACATCGCCGGCGTCACGATCGCCTGGCCGTTCACGTACACGGTCAGCGAGGTGCCACTGAGTTCCACGCCCAGCGTGAACGGCTCGGTGCCGTCGAGTCGGCCGTCACCATTTGCGTCGAACGGCGAGCCGTTAATGCTGGTCGGCAGCGTACCCGCAGCCTGAAAGGCGTTCAGAGTCGAGCCGGGCGCCCAGGGGTTATTGCCGTACAAAGTTGTCAAACCGGTTCCGGTGGGGTTCTTCTGCCGGAGGAGAAAGCCGCCCGTCGGGAGCATCTCGACCATGATCTGGTAGGCGCCGCTCTCCGCCTGAATCGCCGCAGACAGACTGGGCTTACGGAGCATGAGGCCGCCCATGGTCGATGTCGTAGTCCCGGCGCCTGTCAGGGCGAAACGCATTCGCGCGGACATCGCGAGTTGCCCCGCATCGACAGGAATGATGACCTGTCCGGGCGACGATGCAGTCGGCGTATTCGTCTGATCGCCGTAGATGCGTAACTCGTTTCCTGAGATAGCCGCGGTTTCTGCGGCCACTCCGGGTGTTGTGCGTTCGACGTATGTGATGCCCGGGATTGGGGTCTCCGTCATGCCGAGCGCACTCGAGTTCGGACGCGTGAACGTATCGGTGACCTGCTGCGCAGAGGCAACTGCGCACCAACCTGTCAGAAGCACTGTGAGGAACCACTTCGCCCGGATGTGTTTTGCACGATTCACGAACCGGCTCCTTTCCAGAGACATGCCCAAGCGGCAGTCCTCGAGGGTGATGGGACGACTGCTCACGATGTTCCGCGGGGGCGTTCGCCGTGCCCGTCCTTGGTGGGCCGGCGAAAACACCTGGCCCCGCGCTCCCCCGGGCCCGACGGCAATGTGTCCGGAAAGCCCGGTTCTCAGATTTGTTTCGCGCCGATCAACCCGCATCTTAACCGCAGCTCTCTGTATTGCAAGCGCTTTTGTCTCTGGAATCGGAACAAAAGCGGGGTCATCTGAGTCTTAAGTCGGACATCGGGCTGCCAGATACCGGCCGAAATATCACTAAACGGCGGAGTTTGTGGCGCAAGGCGAAACAATTCTGCTTGACAATCCTTCTGAAGCCTGTATAATGCAGTGCCAGCAGGTGATCGGCGCAGTCACCCGACCACTCCGCCACGTCCGGAGCACCCACATCCCGCAGGACCGGCTCCGGCCTTTGAGGGAATGACACATGTCGATTTCGCGAATGAAACCGCGCCCTGGGAATCCGGCGAAGTCCGAAATCACCGCATTTACACTGATCGAGGTGCTGGTCGTCGTTGCAATTATTGCCCTGCTGGTCAGCATCCTGCTGCCCTCCTTGAACCGCGCGCGCAGGCAATCCAAGGTGGTAGTTTGTTCGAGCAACATCGCGCAGCTCGCACGCGGCATGATGACCTACGCCGCCGACTCCAAGGGGCGGTACGCGCCGCACGTGGCGAACTACCCCAACCAGGTGCAGTTCCAGCGCGACATGCGTCCGTTCCCGGATTACCGGCGGCTCCTCCTGGACCGTTTTGCGGGTAAGCAGCCCAACGTGATCTGGTGCCCTTTGATCAGCACCAGCTTCTACATGCAGCCGAGCCGGAGCCAGGCCAATCTCGGCGACCCAGAGGACGAGGCGAAGTGGTCGAAAGTCTACTTCGTGGCGTTCACGGCGGCCGGTGGCCAGGGTTACGGCGGCCAACCCAGCTACATGGCCGGCTACGCCATCTTCGCGGGACTTCGCGCTAATCCCAACCCGAAAAACGGGGAGCCCAAGACCTACTCGAGCAGTTTTTCGTGGGATTATTCCGGAAACAAGGAGCGAAACCGCGAGCCCATCGAAGCGGGCAACCCCCAGGACGTGATCATCGCCGACAACAATGAATCATGGCCTAAGTCAGGCTTCGGCCTTCCGCTCACGCCGTTTCGCACGTTCCACGCGACCAACCCCGAGCCTGCCCCGGGCAAGGCGGACAGCATCAACCGCTTCGTCGATACGAACATCGGTCTCGGCGACGGAAGCGTCCAGACGCGCAAACGCATCAAGAATTACGTCGGCCGCGACGGTGTGGGAAGCAACGCCACCGGATGCTACTCGTACTGAGCCCCAGACATCGTTGTCCATTGCGTACGAGTTGTCTTTCGCCGATCTCTGCCGACAGATTTCACCCACCATGGTGAGAGGCTACGGACCGGCCCGCCTCGGAGTCCTCCAATGAACATGCGACATGCCTGCTTGATACTCGCACTCGCCGGAGCGTGTCTCTGCCCGGCTTCCGGCGCCACGCTGAACGTCGATCTGGTCAGCTCCGGCTCTGCGGGAGCGTGGTTCCTTCCGGACGGCTCGGGCCGCGTGGAGCACGGCGAACTGGTGCTCGATGGGCGAGGAGAGCCCGCCGTGGCCTTCCTCCAGCCGCATGCCTGGCGGGACGCGACGCTCCGCGCCCGGTTCCTCGTCGAGCCGGCCTCGCAGGGCGTGCTGGCCTGCGGCTTCATGATCCGTGCGCAGGACGCGGACACGTACTACGCCGTCCACTTCGACAGGGGTCAGGCGATCCTGATCCGGTCTGACGAGGACAATCCTTGGAACGAGATCAAGCGCCTCAGCGGCCTCGAAAAGCCTGCCGGTCAGTGGCACGAAGGTGCCGTTCAGTGCGCCGGCGATGTGATCACTGTCTCCCTCAATGGCAAGAAGCTCTATGAAGCCCGCGACTCGCGTCTGACCTCCGGGCGCGTCGGTTTCTACGCGAGCCAGGGTCTGGTGCACATCAAGGACATCAGCATTACCGGAGAAGCGAGCACACCGCCTGGCAAGCTGGTGAAACTCCCCCCGAAATTCGTCTACGTCTGCCGTGATGCGGGGGCCGGCGCATACGAGGCGTTTCCCGACGTCTGCCGGCTTGGCGACGGCCGGTTGATGTGCGTGTTCTTCGCGGGTTACGACCACGTCTCTCTCCCCAATGCGCAGCATCCGCTCGGCGGGCGGGTGGCTTTCTGCACCTCAAGCGACGAGGGCGTGACCTGGAGCCCCGCGGGCACGCTGTATGATGGCCCCGGCGACGATCGCGACCCATCGATCATGCAGCTTCCTGACGGGCGGCTTCTGTGCACCTTCTTCACGCTGGATCCCCGCAAGACGGGCGGAGGCTACGACTGCCGAGGGAGCATGCTGACCGTCTCGGACGACGGTGGTAAGAGCTGGGCCGAACCGAGGCTCATCGCGCCGGATTACTACTGCAGCTCTCCGATTCGTCGCCTCTCGACGGGCCGCCTGATGCTCGGGTTGTACGCTCAGCGAGGCGAGGAGGCGTGGGGGGCGGTGACCTGGTCGGACGATGCTGGCAAGACCTGGTCAAAGCCAGTGGACATCCCGCGGGCGGACCGGCCCATGGCCGCCGAAACCGACGTCATCGAGCTCAAAGACGGCAGCGTGTATGCCTCACTCCGGTGCGACAGCGGTCCCGCCGGCGGTTCGATCTCGCGCGACCAGGGCAAGACGTGGACCGCGCCGGATTCCACTTTCCGCGCCCACTGTCCCTACCTGCACCGCGCGCCGGATGGCTCGATCCTACTGGCGCACCGGCTGCCGCAAACCAGTCTCCATGTCAGCCGCGATGAGTGCCGGACCTGGGCCGGTCCTGTGCAGGTGGACGCGCATATCGGGGCGTATCCGTCGATGGTGACTCTCCGCGATCGCTCGGTGCTGATCGTGTACTACGAGGAAGGACCGGGCTCGAATATCCGGGCCCGGCGTATGGCCGTCGAAGAGGGGAAGATCCGGTGGCTTCCCGTCACACGCGAGCCCGCCGTGAGCAAGCCTGCCGCACCGACCGCGGCCAAGTGAGCTTCCGGAAAACCTCTTACGGGGGTATCACAGCGGGAGCGTCGATTCGCGCTGCAGGAGGATGCTGGGCAGCACCTCGCGCAGGGGCTCCTTCGGCATGGAACCCATGCACGTCGCCAGCATCGTTGCCGCGCGCTTCCCGAGCTCGCGCACGGACGGTACGCCAATCCCGGTCAGCTCAGGATACGAGAAGCGGTACATCGGGTGCTGCGGGTGCCCGATGACCTGGAGCTCCTCCGGGATACGGATTCTGTGGGAGGCCGCGACTTTCAGCGTGGCGAGGGCGAATTCGGGCCGAAGCGCGAGAATCCCTCCCGGTGGGTCAGCGCGCCGCATGAGACGATCGATCGCTTCGATATAGTCGTCCGGCCTCGGCGGCAGGTGGTGAAAGAGTTCTGACGGCGGGGGGGCTGTCTGTCCCAGCTCGGCGGCCGCCTGCTGAAAGCCCTGGGGCAGCCGGACCTCGCTCCCCGCAAGCTGCTCGTGACAGAGAATGACCGGCCTGCCGGTACGCAGCAGGACCCGTCCGGCGATCAGGCCCGCCTGGACCATATCCTGATAAACGCACGGAACAGTGAGTGTGGCGTCAGGCTCGCCGACGATCACGCACGGTACGCCGCTCGACGCGAAGAAGTGTTGTACCTCCGCCGGTACCGAGCGGAGCAGGAACCCCATCTCGCTGTGCGCGAGTTCCTCCTGGTCCAGGAGCTGCCGCAGCTGGCCCAGCCATGAGCGGCTGTCGATGTAGCACGTCCGCAGCGCGCACGCGGGAAAACCGTCGAGGATCCCGTCCGAGAATTCGTCGAGCACGTGAACGTCGCCGCTGCGGATCCGGAGCGGACTCACGATGGTGATGATGGCGGGCGGTTCGTGCGTGAGCTGCGCGGCTGCCCGGACGGGTGCATCTTCGGTCACGCGCAGGATGTATCCGCCGTCACGCCTCCGTGCCCAGCCCTCTTCCTCCATCCGCTGCAATGCCTGGTTAGCGGATCGAATACCCACCCCGTCCATGCGCGCGAGCTGCCGCACGGACGGCAGTCGACCCCCGGCCTGAAGCTCTCCGCTGAGCACCTGCCGCCGAAAGCGTCGCACCAGGCGCAGAACGCCGGGGCTGAGGGTGCTCGTTGCTGTTTTCCTGGGCATTGCAGTCACAGCATAATTGTATCAGATTCGTGACATTGCTGCTATGGCTGCCAGACGTGCGCCACCACCGCGTTCATTTCACCCTCCCCCAGCCCGCGTTCCACCACGAAAAGCCGCCGGCTGGCCGGATCGTATGCCATGCCGCCGGTGTTCCAGCACGGGTTGCCTTTGAGGTAGAGCTCGGAAGGTCGCCAAGTCGCATAAGGAAGCACCACCCACGGCTCCTGCCGGCCCAGCGCGGTGCGTCCCAGGGCGTGAACGTCGTAGAAAATGATCTGCCGCTCGTAAGGCTGGCAGTGGTACCCGTGAGCCGCGCTGCAGGGATCGCGGCACTCCACGGGCGGCTCGTCGTAACAGTTCGGGCCCAGCCCTTTGTAGCCGGCGAGCACGATCGCGTGTTTCGCGCCGGTATCCAGAAAGGCCGCCCCGGTCCACTCGTCGCACATGGTGAACCCCGGGTAATCACACGCCTCTTTCCGGCCGACGTTGGGTCCGCCGCAGGCCGGGAACTTCACGCGGTAGTACAGGACCGGGATCGCGTCGAGGCTTCCCTTCGGCTTGTCCGAGTCCCACGCGTGGAAGGCAAACAGGGTGGGACCCTGCGAGCCGCCGTCGATGGTCGTCTCCTCGCCGCTGGTCGCCGGCGTCCCTCGCGATCGCCCGGTGAGGAGCGTCCGACCGCCCAAGTACTGTTTGGCGTACCACTCCGGCGCCGAGAACAGGTACGCACCCGTCTTGCGTCCGTGGAAGGGGGGACGCTCCGGGCCGACGTGGAACAGCCCCTGCGCGCCGCTTCCATCGAGGTTGGCGAACCAGATCGTCGGGAACGATTTCTCGCCAGCCACGCCCTCGGCGTACCAGAGATTCAGCGATCCATACAGCTTGTCGCTCGTCTGCGTGCCGCGCCGCGTGACATACAGCAGGTCGTCGACGTGTACGTACTCCCTGTGCAGGGTGCAGGCGAGCTGGCCGTCGAAGGGCTTCATTCGCCCCAGGAGTCCGGCTTCGGGCAGGCTCTCCCAGTCGGCGCGGACAGCGGGTTCGGGAATAGACACCTCTCCAAGGAAGGATGAGCACGTCCATGCGGGATCCGAGCACGATTCGCCCGGATGCGCGGGGTCGTACGGCAGTTCGAACCCGGTAACCAGCAGCGAACCGGCGCCGCCGGCGCCCTTCGGGTAGTACGTCAGCCCCCGCGCGCCCCAGTTGAACGTGTCCGGCAGGCGAAATGCACCCCGGTAGGTGAAATCCCCCGGCTGCAGCCGTTTCCGCAGGTCACCCTCCGGGGCAGGGCGAGGATCGCCTGTGCTGACGCCGCGCCCGGGTTCGCCGCCCATTAGCCGGGCTGACCCCGGCGCGACCACTGCCCACGCCGCCAGCAATGGGACGATGACCGATCGCATGGCCTGACCTCCGCGGTCGTGAGAGCGGAGCACGGCCGGATATGTGCGGCGGGATCCCGTTCCTGAACGCCCGCTCCGCGCCGGGAGCCTGATGCGGCGCAATCACTGATGAGTGCGTGCATCCTACATCGACGTGCCCCCGGCGGGAAGGAGGCTCAGCCGACGTGGAAACGTCGGAGCGTTCGCTTGATCGGGCTGCGCCGCCTGCGTGGCGGCGCGGCCATCAGCACCGATCCCGCCACGAGTCCTGCCACGCCGAGCAGGATTCCGGCGCTGGCGAGCGGGTGGAGGGACGCCGTCGTAAAGAGGCTCGTCTCCGCGACGTGGCCAGGGTGACCGCCGCGCTCCTGCAGTCGTCCCGAGGGGTCATACAGTCCGTGCTGTTCGCGGCTCCGCGGCGGGCTGTCGCTGTGCTGCGCGGCGAACATGACGCGTTCCATGATCTTGTCCATGAGCCGGGGCAGGGCGGTCCCGAGCAGGGTGATCATCTTGCCGCCGCCGCCGACCGTCACCTCGCGGATCGGATACCGCGCGCATTTCAGGACCGCGGTGGCCACGATGTCCGGCGCGTACACCGGGGCCGGGTTCCTGGGCTCGGTAGACAGGTAGTTCTTGGCGTGGTGCGTGTAGGGCGTGTCGATCGACGTCGGCTTGATGAGCGAGACCGAGATCGGCGCTCCGTCATGCTCGAGTTCCATGCGGAGCGCATCGGTGAAGCCCTTCACCGCGTGCTTGGAGGCCGAGTAGGTGCCCTGCAGCGGTATGGCGCGCTCCGAGAGCACGCTTCCGAGGTTGATGATCGCGCCGCCCTTCGTCCGCAGGTGCTCGACCGCGGCCATGCACCCGTAAACAAGCCCCCAGTAGTTCGTCTCGAAGATCTGGCGATGCTCGGAGATGGGCACGTCCTGGAGTCGCCCGTACACGGAGATCCCGGCGTTGTTGACCCACGTATCGAAGCCGCCGAAGCGGGTGACGGCCGCCTCGGAAATCCGCCGCACGTCGTCCGGGTTCGTCACGTCGGCGACCACGTGCGTGGCTCGTCCGCCGCCGGCGGTGATCTCGTCGGAGAGTTCGCGGATGGACGGCTCATCCCGCGCGACGAGCACCAGCGCCGCTCCGCGACGGGCCGCCATCCGCGCGGTGGCCAGGCCAATCCCGCTCGACGCTCCCGTGATCACGATGACCTGTTCGGAAATGGGTTTCAGCTGCACGCGCATGGGAAACTCCTTCTCTGCGGGGTGTTCGTCAGTTCGCCGACCGCCCGATCGATCGATTGCGGAGTGGCTGAGACGGCCAAAGGGCACACACGACAGCCGCAAGTCCCACGAGGACAACGATGGCCGCTCCCTGGAACCAAAGCAACGTGGAGGCAGACTTTCGCTGCACCGAATTCATTGCGGCGAGCTGCTCGGCACCAATCCGCGGTGCATCCGCATTCGTGAGCTGCACGTTGCCTCCCGGCAGACCGCCCGGCATCAGCGGCGGGTCCGGCTCGCTCGTGCCCAGGCTCCGCGAGGACGCTCGCACCGACCGCTTCTGGGCGCTGAGTGCGACGGACAGCTGGACAGGGTCCGGCGCGCGGCTCATTGTTGCGGCGCGCTGATCTGCCGCGGATGCGACTCCGAGCGTTTCAAGGCCCGGGTTCCGCGCCAGCAGCGCGCGGTCATCCGCGCTGATCTGCAGGGTGGGGGCCTCGATCATGATGTCCGACCACAGCAGCGAGGGAACATATCGCTCGCGCAACTCGTCCGTGATCAGCAGATCGAGCGTGTCGGCGAAGGAGGAGAAGAGCCAGCGGCGGAGATCCAATTCCCCGCTGTCAAAGCTCCACGCCTCGATCGGCGGGCCCGCCGACACGTCGCCGCGTGCAGGTCCCGCAGGCGACAGTATGAGCAGCATCGGGAGCAGGCCCCCGACGTGACATCGATTACGCATCTCGAACAGCTCCTCGGCCTCGTCCGACCGAGCCTCGGCCCGTCACCGGTGCGTCCTGCAGAAAACTCAGAGCATCGTGCGAGAGCGTCCTGTCGATTTTTCCCCCTCAGTCGTCACCCGGCAACGCAATCTACTCTCGCGTCGGGGTTTCCGCGTGAATGAGCCGCGGTTCGCTGATTGCCGGCCGGTGGATCTCACCGCTGAGGTCCGGACGGGTGTGCTTTTCGAACGGTTCGAGCTGGATAGGCTTGGCGGAGAGGGCGGACTCGTACAGCGCACGGATGATCCGCACGTCCGCCAGGCCTTCCCACCCGGACGGCTCAGGGTCCTCGCCGGAGCGGACGCAGTTGGCGAAATAGATCAGCTCGGGCGCGAACTGGTCGCGCTGTGGGAACACCTTTTCGCGGGTTTTGCCCTTCAGCGTCACTTGCTGCCGAATATCCGCGGCCAACTCGTACGCCTGCTCCATCCGAAGCTCGCCCAGCGTGCCGGCCACGCGATACGTCGAAATGTCGGTGACGCCGAAGCTGGACGTGAACGACCCCAGCCGGTTTCCGGGAAACCGCAGGATCCCGGAAGTCATCTCGTCTACCTCCCGGAATCGCTCGTCGGGCCCGCTCTCGCTGAACGCCACCACCTCCGTGGGCTCGTCCTGGAACAAATAGCGTGCGGCGTTGATGCAGTAGATTCCGATGTCGTAGAGGGTGCCGCCGCCCATCTCCCGCCGGACTCGGATGTTCTCGTCGCGCACCTGCATGGCGAACACGGACTCGAAGAACCGCGGTTCGCCGATTTTGCCGGAGCGGAGGAGTTCGACCGCTTTCAGGTTCGACTCTTCGAAGTGCAGCCGGTAGGCGATCATCAATCGTACGTTGTTCTCTTCGCAGGCCCGGATCATTTCGCGGCATTCGTGCTCCGTGACCGCCATGGGCTTTTCGCAGAGCACGTGGATACCTGCGCATGCAGCGCGGATCGTGTACTCGTGGTGCATGTGGTTCGGCAGGGCGATGTACACCGCATCCACGACCCCTTCGTGCAGCATGTCGTCGTATTGTTCATAGCTGTACAGGTGTTCGGCCCCGTACTTGCGTCCGAGCTTTTTCAGCTTGACGGGATCGTCCGACACGAGCGCGTGAGCTCGCAGTATTTCTTCGCGTTTACGAAGGCGGGCAGGACAGCAATCTGCGAGATGTACCCCAGCCCGACGACGCCATACCGGACCTTCTGCCGGTTCTGAGGTTTTTCAGCCGCTGCTGTTCGCATGTGTGGCCCTCCCTGCAGGCGGCGAGCCGCGCGCCGGAGCGCGGGCCGGCGAAACGTATGCCGCTTACCCGACTTCACACCAGACCGGTGCGCAGCGTTGCGTGGGATTCATTCGCGGGGTCGGCGCGAAGTCAAGCTCGGCGCGCTGTGGCGTCAGGCGTGGATAGCAGAGCCTCGTGAGGCCATGGCGGCCTCCTTGATGGCTTCAGCGAGCGTTGGATGAGCATGGCTGCAGCGGGCGAGATCCTCCGCCGTCGCGCTGAACTCGAGCGCGGCGGTGGCTTCGGCGATCAGGTCGCCTGCGCGTGGCCCGATGATATGGATCCCGAGAATTCGATCGGTTGCCGAGTCCACCAGGATCTTGACGCGACCATCCACGTCTCCGAGCGACCGGGCCCGGCCGTTGCCGCGGAACTGGAAGACGCCCCTGCGATAGTCAGCGCCGGCGGCTTTCAGTTCGTCCTCCGACTTGCCGACGGAGGCAATCTCTGGATGCGTGTACACGACGCCGGGGATGGCATCGTAATTCACGTGCGCGTAGCCGTTCACGCTGCCCTCCATGCACGCGATGCCTTCCTCCTCCGCCTTTTGCGCGAGCATCGGGCCCCGGAGGACGTCGCCGATCGCGTAAAACCCGTCGACGTTGGTCGCGAAGTGCTCATCGACAACGATTCGGCCCTTCTGGTCCGTGGCGATACCGACACGCTCGAGGCCGAGCCCCTCCGTATTCGGCAGTCGCCCCGTCGCGAGCAGGACGCGGTCGCAGCGCAGCGGCTCCGAGCCCTCGGCCTCCACAACGCACCCCTCGCCGTCTCGCCGCGCGGAGGTGACCCGGCTGCCCAGTCGAAACGAGATGCCCTGTCGCGTGAACAGTTTCTGCGCCTCCTCGGCGATCTCGGAGTCCATCCCCGGCAGGATCCGATCGAGATACTCGAGCACTGTCACCTTCGCGCCGAGTCGTCGCCACACCGATCCGAGTTCCAGCCCGATGTAGCCGGCGCCGATGACGACCAGATGCCCGGGAACCTCCGGGTACGAGAGCGCCTCCGTGCTCGTGCCGATGCGGTCGCCGTCCAGCGCGACCCCTGGCAGAGGGGCGACCCTGCTGCCGGTCGCGATCAGGATCCGCGGTGCGGTGAGTTCCTGCGGCGACTCGGTTTCGACCGTCACCTGCCCAGGCGCTGTGATCCGCCCGTGCCCGAGGTAACGTGTGACCCCGTACTTCTTGAACAGGCTGTCGATCCCTTTCGTCAGCGTCGAAACCACCTGATCTTTGCGTTTCAGCATGGTTGCCAGGTCGAGTTCGATGCCCGCCACGCGGATCCCGTGGGCAGCGAGCCGCTCACGCGTTTCGGCATACCGTTCGCTGGATTCGAGCAGCGCCTTGCTTGGAATGCACCCGACACGCAGGCACGTGCCGCCCAGTTGCTCGTTGGCGTCCACGCAGGCCACGTTCAGCCGCAGTTGCGCCGCGCGAATGGCGGCCACGTATCCGCCGGGGCCGGCGCCGATGACAATGAGATCATGCTGGCTCATACGCTCTCACCCTCGAATCGGGGAATGAGTAGAGGTCGGCGGCCAATCTATGGACCTGCCCGGCGGCGGGCAAGCGGATGACGCCCTCACGCTCCGTCAGACGTCGAGGAGCAGCCGCGCCGGGTCCTCGATCACTTCCTTGATGTGCCGCAGGAACGTCACGGCCTCGCGCCCATCGACGATGCGGTGATCGTATGTCAGCGCCAGGTACATCATCGGGCGGATCACCACCTGCCCGTCGCGCGCCACCGGGCGGTCCTGGATCGCGTGCAGCCCCAGGATGCCGCTCTGCGGAGGGTTGACGATGGGCGTCGAGAGCAGCGAGCCGTACACGCCGCCGTTGCTGATGGTGAAGGTGCCTCCCTGGAGTTCTTCTACCTTCAACTTGCCTTCGCGTGCCCGGACCGCCATGTCCGCGATCGCCTGCTCGATGGCGGCAAAGCTCATGCGCTCGGCATTCCGCAGCACCGGTACGACGAGCCCCTTCTCCGTCCCGACCGCCACGCCGATGTCGTAGTACTTGCGGTAAACGATCTGGTTTTCGCGGATTTCCGCGTTGATCTGCGGGAACAGCCGCAGTGCGTCGATCGACGCCTTGATGAAGAAGGACATGAAACCCAGCTTGACCCCGTGCTTCTTCTGGAACGCGTCACCGTACTGCCTGCGTGTCGTGCTGACGGCGGTCATGTCGACTTCGTTGAACGTGGTGAGCAGGGCGGCCGTGTGTTGCGCCTGCACGAGCCGCTCGGCGATTCGCCGCCGCAGGAGGCTCATGCTCACCGCCTCTTCTTCGCGGTTGTCGACCGGCTGCTGAGTGATTTGCCGTTGCCGCGCACGGTCGACGTGACGCAGCACGTCCTCCTTGAGAATCCGGCCGCCCGGTCCGGTCCCCCGGACCTCCTCCGCCGTGAGCCCATGCTCGGCCAGGGCTCGGCGCGCGCTGGGCATGACCCGCGGGTGAACCTCGATGCGCGGAGCACCCGGCAGTTCGGGCACCCCCTTTTCCTGCTGCTCCTGCTTGTCCTCGGGCCGCGCGTGTTCGACGGCCGCGGCGGGCGCCGTTCCCGGCTCGGTGGTACTGCGTGCCGCTGGCGCGGGAGCAGGAGCCGCACCCTTCGTGGGACCCGGCTGCGGTGTGGCGCTGGGCGCCTGCGCAGCCGGCTGCGGTTTGGCTTTCGGCCTGGGCTCCGGGGCAGGAGCAGGCTTTACTTTGGGCTCCACCTTCGTCGCACCGGCGGCAGCCGCAGCCCCGGCGCCCGTCTCCTCGATCAGCGCGATCACGTCGCCCACCGACGCCATCTCACCCTGTTTCTTGAGAATGCGGCTGATCGTGCCGTCGCCCGGCGCGGGCAGGTCCATCGAGGCTTTGTCTGTCTCGATCTCCACGACCACTTCGTCGCGGCGGACGGGATCGCCTTCGGCCTTGAGCCACTCGCCGACCTGCACTTCCGTGATACTCTCGCCCGCCTGGGGGATTCTCAGTTCCAGCATACTCTCGCTCTCCTGGTGGTGCTCAGCCCTGCTGCGCGAGCGTCCTGGTGCCCGCGGACAGGCGAGGGGGTGCCACAAGACCGCCTGGGCTCAGACACCGTCGCCGGCGCCTTCTCCGAACGCCCGGTCAATGAGTTGCTTCTGTTGCTGGTGATGCATCCGCGCCGATCCGGTGGCCGGACTCGCCGAGGCAGGACGGTGAATCCCGATCAGCGGAAGCCGCCCGAGCAGCCTCTCGCAAAACCGTGCCCGGATGTACCGCCAGGCGCCCATGTTCTCCGGCTCTTCCTGCACCCAGAATGCCGGTGTGCCGTCGTGGTAGGGGGCCAGCACGGAGTACAAATCCGTCTCCGGCAGCGGATAGAGCTCTTCAAACCGGACGATCGCCACGTCCTCGCGCCCGAGTTCCTCCCGCCGCTGCGCGAGCTCGTAGTAGATCTTGCCGCTGCACAGCAGCACGCGGTTCACCGTGTCGCGCCCGGGGTTTTCATCCGGGATGAGCGTGCGAAAACGCCCATCCGCCAGCTCCCGCAGATCGGAAACGCACCGCGGGTGCCGCAGCAGGCTCTTGGGCGTCATCACGACCAGCGGTTTGCGCCACGTCCGCAGCACCTGCCGCCGCAGGAGGTGGAAATACTGCGCCGGCGTGCTCGGGTACACAACCTGGATGTTGTGCTCCGCGGCGAGTGCCAGGAACCGTTCAAGTCGCGCGCTCGAATGCTCGGGCCCCTGACCCTCGAATCCGTGCGGCAGGAGCATCACGAGCCCGCTCAGCCGGTGCCACTTCACCTCGGCGCTGCAGATGAACTGGTCCACGATCACCTGCGCGGCATTGACGAAGTCGCCGAACTGAGCCTCCCAGAGGGTCAGCCCGTCCGGGTAGTCGAGGCTGTAGCCGTACTCAAATCCAAGGACACCGGCCTCCGAGAGGGGACTGTTGTAGATTTCCACGCTCGCCTGGTCGGGCGCCAGGTGCTGGAGGGGCATGTAGGTGTGCCCGTCCTCGTAGTCATACAGGATCGCGTGCCGCTGGCTGAACGTCCCGCGTCCCGCGTCCTGGCCACTCATGCGGACCGGCAGGCCTTCCGTCGCCAGGCTGGCCAGCGAGAGGGCCTCCGCCGATGCCCAGTCGAGCGGACGTTTCCCGGCCGCCATCTCCCGCCGCAGGTTGAGCAGTCGTTCGATCTTGGGATGCGGGTGAAACCCTTCCGGCAGCCGGGTCTGCGCATCCAGCAGCGCCGACAATCGCTCCGCCGGCACGCTGGTGGAGACCTCCTCTACCTGCTCGGCCGGCCCGCCGCTGTACCCACTCCAGATCCCCGTGAACGATTCCGGTTGCAGGGCGTACTCGTCGCTGCGCGCGAGCGAGAGGTCCTTCTCCAGGCTCTCCCGCCGCTGCTCCGCAATGCGGTCCGCCTCCTCGCGTGACACCTCGCCCAGCTTCAGCAGGTGCTCGAGGTATCCTTCGCGCACGCTGGGGCGCTTGCTGATGGCCCGATAGAGCAGCGGCTGCGTGAACGAGGGCTCGTCGCTCTCGTTGTGCCCATGCCGCCGGTACCCGTACATGTCGATCACCACGTCGCGCTGGAACTCCCGCCGGAACGCCATCGCCAGCCGGATCACCTGCGCGACTGCCTCCGGGTCCTCGCCGTTCACGTGGAAGATCGGGATCTGCAGCATCCTCGCCACGCCGGAGGCATACAGGCTCGAACGTCCCTCCGAGGGCGGCGTGGTGAAGCCGATCTGGTTGTTCACGATCACGTGGATCGTCCCGCCGGTCGTGTAGGCGGGCAGTTCGCTCAGGTTCAGCGTCTCCTGCACGATGCCCTCCCCGGCGAACGATGCGTCCCCGTGGATCAGCAGCACCATCCCGCGCTGGCGCTTCGCATCCCGTACCCGTTCCTGCTTGGCCCGCATGCGGCCCATCGCGACGGGGTTCACGAATTCGAGGTGGCTGGGGTTGAAGCACAGCGACAGGTGCACCTTATGCCCGCTGCCGGTGTGCCAGTCGGTGCTGTAGCCGAGGTGATACTTGACATCCCCCGCCCCGACCTTCGGGTCGACGTCCTCGAATTCCCGGAAAATCCGGTGCGGGCTCTTTCCCATGATGTTGGCCAGCACGTTGAGCCGCCCGCGGTGCGCCATGCCCAGTACGATCTCGTCAATGCGATACTCGCCCGCCTTTTCGATCGCCAGGTCGAGCAGGGGGATCAGGCTCTCGCAGCCCTCCAACGAGAAGCTCTTGGCCCCGATGAATTTCTTCTGAATGAACTCCTCAAAAATGACCGCATCCGTGAGCCGCGTCAGGATCCGAATCTGCTCCGATCGGCCCAGTTTCAGGCGGTTCTCGGTACCCTCCATCCGGTCCTGCAGCCAGTGACGGATCCGCAGCTCGTCGATGTGCATGAACTGCACGCCGATCGAGCGGCAGTAGGTGTTCCGCAGGCGTTCGACGATCTGGCGCAACGTGCGGACGTTCGGCCCGTAGATCGTGCGGCTCGAGAACGGTCGGTCGAGGTCCGCCTCCGTGAAGCCGTAGTATTCCGGCTCCAACTCGGGACGCGGTGGCCGGGGGATGCCCAGCGGGTCCACGCGGGCGATCATGTGCCCCCGGACGCGGTACGCGCGGACCAGCTGGTCCACGCGATCCTGCATGACGGCCATCTCGACGTCACGCCGGACGGCCGTACCTCCGTTGGACCCGGCATGCCGTCCGCGCAGCTCGGGCAGAAGAGAGCCCGCGGGGGCATGCACGCTGCCGTTGGTCCCGCTGCCGTCGGACTGCCCGAGTCCCTCGAAGTAGCGTCGCCAGTCCGGGGAAATCGACTCGGGATCGCGAAGAAAGTCGGTGTACAGCCCCTCTACAAAGTCCAGGTTGAGGCTGCCCGGTAGATACTCCGTCTCATTCATACCGTTGAGCGCCAAATCGTGTGGTTGTTGTCTTGAAGGCCCGCCGGACGGCGCGTACCGCCCGCTCCGAGAGTATATGGACCGTCCGAACGCATCAGCAACAGGACACGCGGAGATACGAACCGCTCCACGGGCGCCGATTTCGTCCCCGGCTGCCGCTTCGCGACTCAACCATTTTGCGGAAAATGACGTTACGAGCGGCTGACGCCGCCTCCCTCGCGGACGACGAACCGGGACTGCTACTCGGATTGCACCCGGGCCCGGTATGCATCCAGCAGCCGCCGGGTGACCGTGCCGGGCTTATCCGTTCCGATCGCCCGACGTTCCACCCGCGTGACCGGCATGACCTCCATGATGGAGTTGGTCAGGAACACCTCTTCAGCGTCCAGCAGATCGTTAACATTGCAGGGCGTCTCCTCGGCCTCGATCCCGAGTTCCCGGGCCAATTCCAGCGTGAGTGCCCGGCTGATTCCCGGCAGGATCGGCGTGTCGAGTGGGGGGGTGCGAAGGCGACCTTCGCGCACCAGGAAGACGTTGCTCACGCTGCCCTCGGCGAGCAGGTTCTCGGGGGTGAACCAGAGCGCTTCGCCGCACTTGTGCTCCTGCGCCTGCCGCAGTGCGAGCAAACGCGAGAAGTAGGAGGTCGTCTTGTGCCCGGCCAGGGGGTCCTGGCACGACTGCCGGAAATCGGTGCACACAAAGATCGTCATGCCTTGCTCGTAGAGTACTGCCGGGTAGCCTGTGGTCGCCTGAGCCGTGACGAGGACCGTCAGACCGCCCCCCTCGCCCGCCGGCGGCGGCGTGACGGTGATCCGAACCCGCGCGTCTGACAGGTTGTTTTCGTCCAGGACCGCCCGGACCGCTTCCGGGATGAGCGGCACCGCCTCGACGACAGGCATCTTCAGCGCCGCGGCCGACGCCTGCAGCCGCTCGATATGCTGCTCGAGCCGGAAGGGACGCCCTGAGTACGTCCGCAGTGTCTCAAAGAGCCCGACGCCGTGCAGAAGTGAAGGATTATCGACGCCCACCGTGGCCCGCTCGGCGTCGAGAATCTCGCCATTCAAGTAGACTTTCATGCGACGCTCCCGCGCTGATCCGGCCTCAAGATGGACGCGTGCAACTCGTTCGTCGCCGTGGAGACGCCCAGCGCTCTCCGGAGCCCCAGTGCCTTGGCCTGCGTCTCCCGGTACTCGTCTTCCGGGACAGAGTCCGCCACGATACCGCCGCCGGCGTAGATGTGCGCCAGATCGCCCGTGCAGATCAGCGTCCGGATGGCGATATTGAAGCTGGCGGCGCCATTCAAGCCAAAGTATCCGATGGAGCCGGTGTAAACACTCCGGTCCGTCGGCTCGAGCTCCTGGATGATCTGCATCGCCCGGATCTTTGGTGCACCGGTAATGGACCCTCCCGGAAAGGTCGCCCGGAGCAGGTCAATCGCGTCGCACTCCCTGCGTAACCGCCCGCTGACCGTCGAAACCAGGTGGTGAACCGTCGGGTGCGTCTCGAGCTGGTACGGCTGGCCCGTTTCCATCCCCACGACGCGAACGCTGCCGTACTCGCACACCCGCCCGAGATCGTTCCGCTCCAGGTCCACGATCATCGCCAGCTCCGCCCGGTCCTTGTGGCTCTCCAGCAGCTCCGCCTGGAGAGCGGCGTCGAGTACGGGGTCGACCGACCGGGGGCGGGTCCCCTTAATGGGCCGGGTGACGACCTCTCGACCGCGGACGTCCAGAAACAGCTCCGGCGAGGCGGAGAGGATCGCAGTGTTCCGCCCATCCGGCTCGTTCCACCCCAGGTAGGCCGCGTAACCGGCCGGGTTGACCTGCCGAAGCCGGAGGTACGTAGACAGCGGCGGCTCCGCAACCCTCCATGTCTCCCGTCGGGCGAGATTCACCTGGAAGATGTCGCCCGCCGCGATGTACGCTCGCGCACGCTCAACCATCTGCAAATACTGAGGTTGAGTCATGTTCTCCCCCGCCGGAGACACCGCCGCCGCGGGGCTCGGTGGTGGTCTGCGCGCATCCCGAAGCCGCTCTGCCCAGCCTGCGAGCCGGCTGCGAAAGGGCGATCGTGTCCCCGTGTCCAGGCCCATCTCTCCGAGATCGGCCCCGACCAGCGACCACGCGCCGGTCCAGCCGTCGTGAATGGCAGCCCAGTCGTACAGCGCGAAACGCCCGAGCGGCAGCGGAATGTCCCGCCGCGCGGGTTGCAGCCGACCGGCGACTGGTTCCAGCAGGTGACCTGCCTCGTAGGCGAAGAAGCCGATCCAGCCTCCCTGGAATGGCAGGTGGTTCGCAGCCTCCGAGAGGACAGGCGTCTGCCGCAGCGTCTCGCGTATGCCGCCGAACGGATCTCCGTCGCCGGGATGCCACGCGCGGACCACCAGCGGATCGCAGGTGAGGATCGTGTACCGCCCACGCGCTGCGCCGGTCTCGGCGCTCTCGAGGATGGCCGGCGACGCGCCGCGCGCCACCTCGGCGATCGCGCTGGCCATGTCTGGAGGTTCATGCAGCGGGAGGATGATCGACTCTCTCGTCATGCCGCGCGTCCGGTCGGTCCGGCGGGCCGTCGCGTCGCGCGCCGGGCCCCGCGGAAGCTCCTAAGTATATGAGCCCGCGGGGCTGATGCACGTGACGTTTTACCGGCGAGACGGTTGACACGCGCGCCATGCGGGGGTAGGCTTCACGCCAAGTTGAGGGGCGCACCGGCGCGGTCGCCGATTCGACGCCAGTTCACAGCCCGCGATCTCCGCCAGGGACTCAGCGAGGGCGGACACTGCAACGACACACAATTTGAGGAACGGAGTCATGTGCAGCCTTCGAACGACATGGATGTGTTGGACGACCATCGTATGTCTGGCGGTTGCGGCCTACGCGCAGCAGGCCACGCAGCCCGCCGCGACCGACTCTGCCGCCGGGAAGTCACAAGAGGGTAACGGCAGCAAGACCGGTTTGGTCAAGGGGAATAATGTCTATGTCCGCAGTGGTTCGAATGCGAACTACTATCCCGTCACCAAGTTAAACAAGGGCGACGAGGTGACGGTGCTCGGGCAGGAATTCGGCTGGCTGAAGATCGCTCCGCCCGCCGGCTGCTACAGCCTGGTGGATAAGACCTACGTCGACAAGGTCGACGACAAGAGCGGCGTCGTGAACGGCTCGATCTGGGCTTACGCCGGCAGCAGCCTCAATAACCAGAAATACGCCAAGCAGGTCAAGCTGCAGAAGGGCGACAAAGTCCAGGTGATCGGCGAGACCGCCGACGGCGCGCTCTACAAGATTGAGCCGCCCGCCGGCGCGACGCTGTGGGTCAGCGCCGAGCTCGTCGACCGCGACGGCACGATGCTCACTGAGAAGAGCGACGGGAACAAGCCCGCGATCGAGCCGCTTAAGCCGGGCACGCTCAAGCTCGAGGGGCTCGAGGAAGTCACCACGACCACGCGGCCCGCCATCGCGATCGCTCCGCCGACCCGGCGCAAGGACCGCACCGCGCCGACGCCTGCCGAGCCGAAGGACACCGGGCGTTACCAGCTGCAGATCGATGCGATCGAGGCGGAAGTGGCCGCCGAGATGGCCAAGCCGATGAACGAGCGGAAGCTCGAGCCGATCATCATGAAGTACGAACCGATCGCCTCACAGGAAGAGGACCAGGTCGCGCACATTTACGCCGTCACGCGCATGGAGCAGCTCCGCGGCCATCTCGAACTGGTGGACGCAGTCAAGCAGATCCGCACCCTGACTGATACCGCGATTGAAAACGCCAACGAGATCGCCAAGCAGCGCGACAAGATCCGCGTTTCCGAGCCGATCCTGCTCGACGACGTCGTCCTGCGTGGCGAGATCTGGGTGAGCGGCATCTACGACGGCCAGGGCAACCGGGCGAAGCGATGGCGCGTGGTCGAGCGTGGCACCGGCAAGACGCTTGCGTACATCGAGGTCCCCCCGGGCAGCCCGATCGATCCCGTGCAGTACTACGGCAAATTCGTGGGCGTCCGCGCGAGCGGGCGTCGCCAGATCAAGAACACGATTCCACCAGTGCCGGTCTACACGGTGCAGGAAATCGTGGTTCTCGATCCGAACGCTCCGAACCCCGGCGAGAGCATGAGCGAAACCTACTCGGCATCGCCCGCTCCGCGGTCGGTGGCCGTCCCGTCATCCCAGCCGGCCGTGATCAATGCGACGACGGCCCCGAGCAACTGACGCCACGCGGATGGAGATCGACGTGACCAATCGTGGATGGAATCGGCGGCGTGGGCTCTTACGGGTGCTCCTGGCTGGTGGGCTATTGTTTCAGGCGGCGAGCACTTCGTGTTCAGACGTGACGGTGCAGGCCCTGACCTCGCTGTCGACGTCGATCGCCAACCAGTTCATTCGCAATATCGTCAGCGAGTGGCTCAATACGAGTACATTCAGCGGGTTCTGATACGTCCACTCGCCGAGTTGACCATTTCGCAGGGGCGTGGCAGGCTCTGCCTTATGTCGGCGCCCGGGCCATCACCGGCCACGAACATCCCTGACCAGCTTTCCGCATCGCATGCGCGCCGGGGGGCGCTGCGGTTCGTTTCGATGCTGCCCGCGGCCGGGATCCTCCTGATCGCTCTCGCGCTTCGCCTGCTGGGCCTCACACAGACGGAGGCCTGGCGCGACGAGGCCATCACGCTGCTGCATGCCCGCTCCGGCTGGGGAGAGTTGCTCCTGCGTCTGCCGTTTGTTGAAGACACGCCGCCGCTGGGTTTCCTTCTCTTCAAGGCCTGGATGGTTGCAGGCCGCGGCGAAATCTGGGCGCGGCTCCTGCCGGTCTTTCTGGGGACGGCCACAGTCGCCGTCCTGATGGCCACCGCACGGCGTCTGCATCCCGCCTCCTGGTGGGGCGCCGGGCTGCTGGCCGCGACGAGCTACGAATTCGTCTACTACAGCCAGGAAATCCGCGTCTACGCGCTGCTGGTCCTGGCCACTGCCGTCTGCTTTCTGGCCGCCGAGCGGTCGCTGGTCTCGCGGCGGTGGATCATTCTGCAGGCGCTGGTCGGCGCGCTGGCGGCGCATTGCCACTCCGTGGGACTGTTTGTCTACCCGATGGCCCTCTCCTACCGACTCGCCCGCGCCCCGCTGCCGCGTTCAGACCGGCGCACGACCGCGCTCGCCGCTGGATTCTGGGCACTGCTGGCCCTCCCGATTGTCGTTTTTTCGACGCACTGGTCCCGCGTGCATGCGGCGGAGGGAACCTGGTGGGCGGATCGGCTTAGCCTCAACGTTCTGCAGATTCTGGCCCGCCGCTTCATGGCGCTCGCCCAGATTCGCCGCTGGAGCGAACTCGAGCATTGCGCCTGGCTCGGCTTCGGGCTCGAACAGGTCGTTATGTTCGCGGCACTCGCGCTCCTGGCGGCCGCGCTGCTGGACCCACGGCTTCGGCGCAGGGCACTCGCCCTGGTCGTTGCCTGCACACTCTATCTCGGTCTGATGCTGCTCAGCAGCCTCGTCGCCCTGCCGAACGTGAGCGAGCGGACAATCCTCCCGGCCTGGGTGCCGGTGGTACTGCTGCTGTCGCTCGGGAGCGCTGCAGGCGGGCGCCGATTGCGAGTCCTGCTCGGAGGATGCCTGGTCGCGATCGCGTGCGCGTGGGCGTTCGCGTGGACGTGGACCGCGACGGACGCGCCGCCACGTCGCCCGCTCAGCCGCGCCGCCATGCTCTGGCTGGGCGAGCGTGTGCAACCCGGGGACCTGATCGTCTCCGGCCCGTACGGGTACGAGGACATCATCCCGTACCACATCGGGGACAGGATTTCCGGCGAGCAGTTGCTCAGCGAGGGCATTCCCGTGTACGGCGGCCGACCCGCCCGGCACCTGCTCATCTACCGACGCCCGGATCCTGCCTGGCAATCACGTCTCGAGCAGGCACTCGCGAACCGCCGCGCCTCGCAGACCCGTCACTCCGTCTGGGTCGTGCGGTACGGCTGGAACACGTTCCCGCAGCCCGGCTCCATCGAGGAGATCGTCGCCCGCACGCATCAGCCGGTCGATCGCTACCTCGAGGAGCGGGAGCTGAGCACTTCCGTCACCCGATTCGTCCCCATTCCCTCCACGCAGCCCGGCGACTGACTGCCGCCTGTGCCAAAATGACAGCTTTCCGTCGCGTTCGCCCGCGATTCAGGGCCGCAGGACGGGTTCCATTCCGGTACGGCGTTTGCAGATTGTGGGCGCATAGACTGCAGAGAGAGGAGTTCAGGCATGCGCTTTGATCAACTGACCGTCAAGGGAGCCGAGGCCGTCCAGGCGGCCCAGGAGCTTGCCGTTTCGTCCGGCCATGCCCAGGTGGAGCCGCTTCATCTGCTCTCGAGCCTGACGCGGGAGCAGGAAGGTGTGGTCACGCCCATTCTCGAGAAGGTCGGCGTCCGCATGGACCGGCTGCGCGAGCTGATCGACACCCAACTCGGCCGGATGCCCCGGTCCACCGGCGGGCAGACCGCCCTCTCGCGCCAGCTTCAGGAAGTATTTGACCGGGCGGAGAAGGAGGCGTCCCGGCTCAAGGACAAGTATATCTCGACCGAGCACCTGCTCCTGGCATTGGCCGAGGTGCCATCGGACGCAAAGGAGACGCTGGGCATCGCCGGCGCGACCCACGACGCAGTTCTCGCGGCCATGAAGGACGTGCGCGGCAACCAACGCGTCGACACCCAGAATCCGGAGGAGACCTACCAGGCCCTCCAGCGGTACGGTCGCGATCTCGTGGAACTTGCTCGCCGCGGCAAGATTGACCCGGTCATCGGACGCGACGAGGAGATCCGCCGCATCATGCAGGTGCTCACGCGGCGCACCAAGAACAACCCGGTCCTGATCGGTGAGCCAGGCGTCGGGAAGACGGCCATCGTGGAAGGGCTGGCCCTGCGGATCGTCAACGGCGACGTGCCCGCCGGCCTGAAAAACAAGCGTGTGATTGCCCTTGACCTTGGTTCGCTGATCGCGGGCGCCAAGTACCGCGGCGAGTTCGAGGATCGCCTGAAGGCCGTCGTGAAGGAAGTGGTTGAGAGCCAGGGCGAGATCATCCTGTTCATCGACGAAATGCACACCATCGTGGGGGCTGGACGCGCCGAGGGCGCCATGGATGCCGGCAACCTGCTGAAGCCGCCGCTCGCGCGTGGCGAGCTACGCGCGGTCGGTGCGACCACGCTGGATGAGTACCGCAAGCACATTGAAAAGGACCCCGCGCTCGAGCGGCGTTTCCAACCGATCTACGTGGGCGAGCCGACCGTCGAGGACACGATCGCGATCCTCCGCGGCCTCAAACCGCGGTATGACGCCCACCACGGCGTCCGTATTCAGGACTCCGCACTCGTTGCGGCTGCCGTCCTGTCGCACCGCTACATCACGGATCGATTCCTGCCCGACAAGGCGATCGACCTCGTGGACGAAGCTGCTTCGCGCCTGCGTATCGAGAACGACTCCATGCCGACGGAGCTGGACGAAATCCGTCGGCGGATCATGCAGCTTGAAATCGAGCGTGAGGCACTGCGTCGCGAGAAGGACGAGGCCTCGCGCAAGCAGCTCGAGTTGGTCGAAAAGCAGCTGGCCGACCTTGGCGAGGAAAACCGCTCGCTCACCGCGCGGTGGGAGCGTGAGGTCAACGCGCTGAAAGACATGACAGGCCTCAAGGAGCAGATCGAGGCGAAGCAGAACGAGCTGCAGGACGCCCAGCGACGCGGTGAGCTCGAACGAGCCGCCCGCATTCAGTACGGCGAGCTGCGCGATCTCAGTATGCAGCTCAAGAACGCCGAGCAGAAGCTCCTGCAGCTTCACAAGGATGGCGGTGCGCTCGTCCACGAGGAGGTCACGGCCGAGGACATCGCAGAGGTCGTCAGCAAGTGGACAGGCGTGCCCGTGACCCGCATGCTCGAAGGCGAGCGGGAAAAGCTCCTGCACATGGAAGAACGTCTCGAGCATCGCGTGGTGGGACAATCGGAAGCGATCCGGGCCGTCAGCAACGCCGTACGCCGCAGTCGAGCCGGGATCGGCGACCCGAATCGTCCGATCGGCTCGTTCCTGTTCCTCGGTCCGACGGGTGTCGGTAAGACCGAGCTGTGCAAGGCGCTCGCGGAGTTCCTCTTTGACGATGAGGCGGCGTTTGTGCGGATCGACATGAGCGAGTTTATGGAGAAGCACACCGTCTCACGCCTGATCGGCGCTCCCCCCGGCTATGTGGGGTACGAAGAAGGCGGCGTGCTCACCGAAGCTGTCCACCGGCGGCCTTACTGCGTCGTGCTCTTCGACGAGATCGAGAAGGCGCATTACGACGTGTTCAACGTGCTCCTGCAGGTGCTCGACGACGGGCGCCTGACCGACGGACACGGCCGGACAGTCGATTTCCGCAACACGCTGATCGTCATGACGAGCAACATCGGCGGTCCGATGATCCAGCAGCTCTCCGAGCAGGGGGCAGTCGATGTCGAGATTGAAACCAGCGTCCGCGAGGAGCTCAAGAACCACTTCCGGCCGGAGTTCCTCAACCGGATCGACGAGACGATCATTTTCCACCGTCTCAGCCAGGAGGATCTGGCGCGCGTCGTCACGATCCAGCTGCGCCGGCTCGAGGCCCGTCTCGTCGAGCGGGGGATCCGCCTCCACGTGTCCGATGCCGCCAAGCGCCAGCTCGCGCGCGACGGGTACGACCCGGTTTACGGTGCCCGTCCGCTCAAGCGGCTGATTCAGCGGGAGATTGAGAATCCCCTCGCCCAGCGGCTGCTCGCCGGCGAGTTCACCGAGGGAGACGTCGTGGAGATTGATGCCGAGGGCGAACGGCTGGTTTTCAACAAGGGAGAGCCTGTCTCAGTCCAGTAAATTCCGCCTTCCGACCTTCTCCAGACTGCCATCAACAGCCACGTGCCGCCCGGCCGTGGCTGTTTTTTGTTCCGCAGGAAGCTTGGCTCATCCATTACTTCCTGCGATCTAAAGGGTTACGCCGCGCGTCGCGGCAAATAAGAAACATTTATGTCGCCATGTCGTTGACATAAGGATCCTTTATGTTAAGATCGGATCAGCATGTACCTCGAGGCATTGAAGACGTTCTGCGACGTGGTGCGCCACCGGAGCTTCTCGCGCGCCGCCAGCGCCAACCGGATTTCCCAGTCCGCCGCCAGCCAGAACGTGCTCCAACTCGAAAAAAGCCTCGGGGTCCGGCTGATCGACCGATCCAAGCGCCCGTTTCAGCTCACGCCCGAGGGCCAGGTGTACTATGACGGCTGCAAAGGGCTGGTGGAGCGCTATTACGCGGTCGAGCAGCAGGTCCGCCGGCTGCGGGACGAAATTGCGGGGACGGTCACCGTTGCCGCCATTTACTCCGTCGGCCTGAGCGGCATGAGCGGGTACGTCCAGCGGTTTGCCGTTCGCTACCCGCACGCCAGCGTCCGGCTGTCCTACGTCCATCCCGACCGGGTGTACGAGGCCGTGCTGAACGACGAAGTCGACCTGGGATTGCTCTCCTACCCCAGGGCCAGTCGTGATCTGGTGACGCTTCCCTGGCAGATCGAGCCGATGGCGCTCGCCTGCTTCCCCGGGCATCGGCTTGCGATACGTTCGCATGTCAGCGGCCGGGACCTCTCGGGAGAGCGGTTCGTCGCGTTCGACGAGAACCTCACGATTCGCAAGGAGGTCGATCGGCAACTCCGCCGCTACCAGGTGGACGTTCACGTAGCGATGGCCTTCGACAACATCGAAACGATCAAACGGGCCGTGGAACTCGGGGAAGGCGTCTCAATTCTGCCGGAGGCGTCCTTCCGTACCGAGGTGCGGGCGGGGACGCTGGTGGCGGTTCCGCTCCATGAGCCCGCGCTTGTCCGGCCGCTCGGGATCATTCATCGCCGCAGCGGCGAACTCTCCCGGACGGCTCGCAAGTTCATCGAGTTGATCCAGGAGAGCGCCGGGCACGCTGCGCCACCGGATGGCGAGCATTCCGAGCCGGCGCGACGGGAAATGGAAGGGGCAGCGGGGGCGGCCGTAGTTGAAGCCCTCAGGAAAGTGACGGTATGAGCATGGATCGCCTGGAAGTCCTCTCCCGACGGGGTCTGTACGACCCCTTTACCGAACGCTCCAATTGCGGCGTCGGCCTCATTGCCAGCCTGCGCGGCGTCAAATCGCACGATATCGTTCATAAGGCCCTGGAAATCCTCGTGAATCTCGAGCACCGCGGCGCCTGCGGCTGCGATAAGGACACAGGCGACGGCGCCGGCATCACGATCCAGGTCCCGCACACATTCCTGCAGACCGTTGCCTCCGACGCCGGTATCCGTCTGCCCGACGAGCACGAGTACGGCACCGGCCTGGTGTTCCTGCCGTCTGATCGCAATCAGCGCGGACGGTGCGAAGCACTCGTCGAGGCAGTGGTCCGGCAGGAGGGCCAGCAGTTCCTCGGCTGGCGTGACGTGCCGCGCAACAGCAGCGTCATCGGACGGCCTGCGCGTGAGGTCGAGCCCGTCATCCGCCAGGTCTTCATCGGGCGCGGCAGGGGGATGAACAGCGACGCCGACTTCGAGCGCAAGCTCTACGTCATCCGCAAGGTGCTCGAACTCGCCGTACGCAACTCGGGCATGCCGGAGCGGAGCTACTTCTACATTCCGAGCCTCTCACACCGCACGCTGATCTACAAGGGCCTGCTGCTCGCGCCGCAGATCGAGCCGTACTATCCGGACCTCAAGGACCCCTCGATGGTGTCCGGTCTGGCCCTCGTGCACCAGCGGTACAGCACGAACACCTTCCCGACGTGGGACCTCGCCCAGCCGTTCCGCTTCCTCTGCCACAACGGCGAGATCAATACGCTCCGCGGGAACATCAACTGGATGCACGCCCGCGAGTCGCTGTTCTCGTCGCCTCTCTTCGGCGAGGACATGGCCAAGATTCTGCCGGTCAGTACGCCGGGCGCGAGCGACTCCGCCATCCTCGATAACGCGCTGGAACTGCTCTACCACACGGGGCGATCGCTGCCGCACTGCATCGCGATGCTGATTCCCGAGGCCTGGCAGAATCACCGGACCATGAGCGACGCGAAGAAGGCGTTTTACGAGTATCACTCCTGCCTCATGGAGCCGTGGGACGGCCCGGCCTCGATCGCGTTTACCGATGGGGAACTGATCGGCGCCACCCTCGACCGCAACGGGCTGCGTCCGTCGCGCTACATCGTCACGAAGGACGGCTACGTCGTCATGGCGTCCGAATCGGGCGTTCTGGAGATCGATCCCGCCAACGTTCATTCCCGGGGGCGGCTTCAGCCCGGTCGCATGTTCCTCGTCAACACGGCGGAAGGTCGCATCGTTGCCGACGAGGAGATCAAGGAAGGCCTGGCGGGGCGGAAGCCCTATCGCACCTGGCTTAACCGGCAGCTCATCAAGCTCTCGGTGCTGCCCGCGCCCGCGCCGGTTCCGGCCGGTGATCCGGAGTCCCTGCGGCAGCGTCAGCGTGCGTTCGGATACACACTCGAGGACCTGCGTATCCTGATGGCGCCCATGGCGGCAGGCGGCGAGGAGCCGGTTGGCTCGATGGGCACCGATACTCCGCTGGCGGTGCTGAGCGACAAAGCCCCGCTGCTGTACAACTACTTCAAACAGCTTTTTGCCCAGGTGACCAACCCGCCGCTCGACGCCATCCGCGAGGAACTGGTCACCTCGATGATTACCAACATCGGGCCGGAAGAGGACCTCTTCGACGAGACCGAGCGGCACTGCCACCAGCTGCGTCTGGAGCAGCCGATCCTCACGAACCGCGACCTTCAGAAACTCAAGAGCCTCGACCAGGGCGCGCTGCGCTCCTGCACGCTTGCGGCGCTTTTTGAGGTGACCGGCGGCGAGGCGGCTCTTCGTGACGCACTCGAGGGCCTCTGCCGGGCGGCCGCGCAGGCGGTCCGCGGCGGCTGTTCGATCCTGATCCTGTCGGACCGGGGAGTCGATGCCGCCCGGGCGGGGATTCCGGCACTGCTCGCCGGCTCCGCCGTTCACCACCACCTCATCCGGGAAGGTCTTCGCACCAGGTGCGGTATCGTGGTCGAATCGGGTGAGCCGCGCGAGGTGCACCACTTCGCGCTTCTGCTTTCCTACGGTATCGGTGCGATCAACCCGTATCTGGCCTTCGAGACAATCGCCGCGATGCACGCCGGTGGCGATCTGCGCGAGGGTCTCACGCTCGAGCAGGCCGAGAAGAACTACATCAAGGCGATCAACAAGGGCGTCCTGAAGGTGATGTCCAAAATGGGCATCTCCACGCTCCAGAGTTACCGCGGTGCGCAGATCTTTGAGGCCGTCGGACTGAACCAGGACGTGATCGACCGCTACTTCTGCTGGACACCTTCCCGGATCAGCGGTATCGGCCTCGACGTCATCGCCCGCGAGGTCCGCATTCGCCACGAACACGGCTTTCCGCCGCGCCCCGTGCAGGATCCGCTCGAACTCGAGGTCGGGGGCCAGTACCAGTGGCGCCGCCGCGGCGAGTACCACCTGACGAACCCGCTCACCGTCGCGAAATTGCAGCAGGCTGTCCGCGAGGCGAGTCCGAAGACATTCAAGGAGTTCAGCCGCCTCATCGACGAGCAAAATCGGGTGCTCTGCACGCTCCGCGGCCTGTTCGAGTTCACGACTGACGAGAAGCCCGTTCCCATCGAAGAGGTCGAGCCTGCGCGCGAAATCGTCAAGCGTTTCAAGACCGGCGCGATGTCGTTCGGTTCGATCTCGTTCGAGGCGCACGCCAACCTCGCAATCGCGATGAACCGCATCGGCGGCAAAAGCAACACGGGCGAAGGCGGCGAGGACCCGATCCGGTATCGTCGTTTGGAGAGCGAGCAGGCTGTCCGCGAGGCAGTCGCGAAACTCTCGCCCGTGACCGCCGCGAACCTGCAGCCCGGCGACTCCATGCGGAGCGCCATCAAGCAGGTCGCGTCGGGCCGCTTCGGCGTCACAAGCGAGTACCTCGTCAACGCGGACGAACTGCAGATCAAGATGGCGCAGGGCGCCAAGCCGGGCGAGGGCGGACAGCTCCCCGGCCATAAGGTGGACGCGTGGATCGGGCGCACCCGGCACTCCACGCCCGGTGTGCAGCTCATCTCGCCGCCGCCGCACCACGATATTTACTCGATTGAGGACCTCTCACAGCTCATACACGACCTCAAGAACGCCAACCGCGAGGCGCGGATCAGCGTCAAGCTCGTGGCGGAGGTCGGTGTCGGCACCGTGGCCGCAGGTGTCGCGAAGGGCAAGGCCGACGTCGTGCTCATCAGCGGGCACGACGGCGGCACGGGCGCCTCGCCGCTGACATCGATCAAGCATGCCGGCCTGCCGTGGGAACTCGGCCTCGCCGAAACCCACCAGGTGCTGGTCATGAACGATCTGCGCAGCCGTATCCGCGTTGAGGTGGACGGTCAGCTCAAGACCGGGCGTGACGTCGCGATCGCCTGCCTGCTGGGGGCCGAGGAATTCGGCTTCGCCACCGCTCCGCTCATCGCCTCGGGCTGCATCATGATGCGCAAGTGCCACCTGAACACCTGCCCGGTGGGCGTGGCGACGCAGGATCCCGAGCTCCGCAAAAAGTTCACCGGCAAGCCCGAGCACGTGATCAACTTCATGTTCTTTGTCGCCGAGGAACTCCGCGAGATCATGGCTCGCCTGGGCTTCCGCACGATCGACGAAATGATTGGTCGCGCGGACAAGCTCGACGTGCGCCGCGCGGTCGACCATTGGAAGGCCCGAGGGCTCGATTTCAGTCGCGTGCTGTACAAGCCCGAGGCGCCGCCCGCGGTCGCCACGCGCCAGATCCACGTCCAGGACCACGGCATCGACAAGTCCTACGACGTCACAACGCTGCTGGAACTGGCACGCCCGGCGATCGAGCACGGCCAGAAGGTGTACCGTCAGCTGCCGATCCGCAACATCAATCGCACGGTCGGGACGATCACCGGCAGTGAGATCACGAAACGCTACGGCGCCGCCGGCCTGCCCGAAGACACCGTTCACTTCAAATTCTCAGGTTCCGCCGGCCAGAGCTTCGGTGCGTTCATTCCTCATGGAATGACGCTCGAGGTCGAGGGCGACGCGAACGACTACTTCGGCAAAGGCCTCTCGGGCGGCAAGGTCATCGCGTACCCGCCGCGCCAGGCGACGTTCGTGCCGGAGGAGAACATCACCGTCGGCAACGTCGCGCTCTACGGCGCCACCAGCGGTGAGGCCTACATCTGCGGCATGGCGGGCGAGCGTTTCTGCGTACGGAACAGTGGGGCGCGGGCCGTCGTCGAGGGTGTCGGCGACCACGGCTGCGAATACATGACGGGGGGCCGCGCCGTCATCCTCGGTCCCACCGGTCGCAACTTCGCCGCCGGTATGAGCGGCGGTATTGCATATGTGCTCGATCCGGAGGGCGACTTCGGCGACATCCGCTGCAATCGCGAGATGGTCGACCTCGAGAAGATACACGACCCGCTCGAGGTCGCCGAGGTCCGTGCGATGATCGAACGGCACGTGCAGCACACCGGCAGCGCGCTCGGTCGCAGGGTTCTGGGTGCCTGGGATGAGCTGCTGCCCGGGTTCGTCAAGGTCATGCCCGTCGAATACCGCCGGGTCCTCAAGGAGATGGCGATGCAGCAGATGCGCGAGCCCGCGTTGTCCCAGCCGGAGCTGGTCGAGGTGTCGCATGGGTAAGCCCACCGGATTTCTGGAATACCAGCGCGAGGCGCCGGCGGAGGCCCCGCCGGCTGAGCGACTGCGGCATTATCGCGAATTCACGATCCCGCTGCCGGTTTCCAAGCTCCAGGAGCAGGGGGCCCGTTGCATGGATTGCGGCGTGCCGTTCTGCCACACCGGATGCCCGCTGGGCAACATCATCCCGGACTTCAATGATCTCGTGTTCCGCAACGACTGGCAGCGGGCGGTTGCGCGCCTGCACTCCACGAACAACTTTCCGGAGTTTACCGGGCGCGTGTGCCCCGCGCCGTGCGAAGAGGCGTGCGTGCTCGGCCTCATCGAACCTCCGGTAACGATCAAGACGATTGAAAACGCGATTATCGAGCGGGCATTCGACGAGGGGTGGATTCGGCCGGAGCCGCCCGCCACGCGCACGGGCAAGAGTGTAGCGGTGGTCGGCTCCGGCCCGGCAGGACTCGCCTGCGCCGCCCAGCTTAACCGCGCCGGTCACACGGTCACCGTCTTCGAACGGGCCGACCGCATCGGGGGCCTGCTGCGGTACGGCATTCCCGACTTCAAGCTCGAAAAATGGGTGATCGACCGCCGCCTCGCGCTCATGGCTGCCGAGGGCGTCATCTTCAAGACCGGCGTCAACGTCGGCGTGGACATCAGCGGTGACGAACTGCGGTCCCGGTTTGACGCGGTGGTCCTCTGCGGTGGGGCGACCAAACCCCGTGACCTGCCGATCCCCGGCCGCGAACTCGACGGCATCCACTTTGCGATGGAGTTCCTCCCGCAGCAGAACAAGCGCGTGGCCGGCGACAGCGTTGCCCACCGAGCCGCCCGCGATGGCGCGTGGTGGTTCAGCCGCGACAAGGGGGATCTCCTCGCTACCGGGAAGAACGTCATCATCATCGGCGGCGGCGATACCGGTTCCGACTGCGTCGGCACGTCCAACCGCCATGGCGCGGCGAGCGTGACGCAGTTCGAACTGCTGCCCCAGCCGCCGGAAGGCCGTCCGTCCGGCCAGCCCTGGCCGTACTGGCCGATGAAGATGCGTACCAGTTCTTCTCACAAGGAAGGCTGTCAGCGCTGCTGGAGCATCCTCACGAAACGGTTCCTTGGCGAAAACGGGCACGTGACCGGCCTGGAGACGGTGAACGTCGAGTTTGTCGACGGTCCGGACGGTCGCCCACGCATGCAGGAGATTCCAGGATCCGAAAGGCAGTGGCCAGCGGACCTGGTGCTGCTTGCGATGGGTTTTCTCGGTCCGGAGTCGGACGGCATCGTCGCCCAACTCGGCGTCGGCCTCGACAACCGGGGCAACGTGCAGGCGGACGAGGATTACATGACCAGCGTCCCCGCCGTTTTCGCCTGTGGAGATCTTCGCCGTGGTCAGTCGCTCATCGTTTGGGCGATCAGCGAAGGACGCGAGGCTGCTTGCGGCGTCGACACGTACCTGATGGGCAGCACAGCCCTCCCGCGTAAGGGCGACGGCGACCTTCCGCGAATCTGACCGGCTCCCGAACTGGAAAGCCGCCAGATGCACATCGAGCGGCTGCGCTCTGTGCCGTCCTGCCCCCCGGACATGTACGGCGGTCCGAAGCGGTATGACGTCTCCTCCTGGTGCTGAGCCCGCGCGCGAAAGACCTGACCGTCAGATGCTCCTTCGGTGTGATGCGACTGAACGCGCGGAAGGTGTTCCTCGCGACGACGACGCCGGACGGAGTGGGGGCGGGTGTTGTCGCAGAAGGAGCCGGCGCGCCATCAGCGTGCCGCCGGCGCTTTGAAAACTGGACGTCCAGAATCAGGCGTTCGCGACCGGAGGCTCGCCGGAACCTCCACAGAGTTCCCGCTCCTCGTACTCCGCGATTTTTCGGACGCGGCGCTCGTGCCGGCCGCCCTCGAAGGTGGTCTTGAGCCACACCTCGACGATGCGGCGCGTGAGTTCCTCGCCGATGAGGTCGGCGGGCAGGCACAGGACGTTCGCGTTGTTGTGACGGCGTGACATTTCGGCCGTCAACTCGTCGTGGCAGAGGGCGGCCCGGATGCCCCGCACTTTGTTCGCGGAAATCGACATGCCGATGCCGCTGCCGCAGAGCAGGATGCCCAACTCCGCCTTGCCCTCCGTGATGGACCGACAGGTGGGATATGCGAGATCCGGGTAGTCGCAACCGTTCGGCGCATTCGTGCCGTAATCCAGCACCTCGTGACCTTTCGAGGTGAGCATGTCCTTGATCTTCTCCTTCGCCTGGTAGCCCCGGTGGTCGGAGCCGATCGCGACTTTCAAAGTGGAATCTCCTCCAACCGGCGCCGCAGGGCTTTTTCCAGCCGATCGGCACATTGAGCATAGACGGCGCGATTCTCGCCGATGGGATCCTCGATGTCTTCGTCGTCCAGCGTCCGCGCACGCTGCCGTACAGATGGGCCGAAGGCTGTCAGGGCGTCCAGGTGGTGCCGCGTCATGGTAAAAATGTAGTCGGCCCGGTTCGCCAGTTCGAGTGTGAGGGGCTGCGAGCGATGCGAGGAGATGTCGATTCCCTTTTCCTTCAGAACCTCCTCGGCCGGTGGTGAAGGGTACGCGCCGGGATAGGCAGAAACGCCTGCCGACTCGACGTAGTAGCCTTTCGCCGGAAGATCCTCCGGCCGGCAGCCGAGCTTCTCGGCGAGCAGCGACTTCAGCACGCCCGCGGCCATCGGGCTCCGGCAGGTGTTCCCGCTGCAGACAAGCAGGAAAGTGACCTGCGCGAGTCGCCGGATGGTCCGCTCGTCCAGTACGCCGTCGCGGATGAACTGGTACCCCTCGTGGTTCACCCGCACGATCGTCGAGGGCTTCGAGTACCGGCTGCGTCCGGCGTCCAGCACCAGGTCGACGATGCCGTCCAGCGTGGCGAGTGCCTCCTCGGCATCCACCGGTGCGGGCGCGCCCGCCGGATTCGCGCTGGCTGCGACGACTGGCACCCCCGCTCCGGTCAGCACGTCAGCCGCCACGCGGTCGTCCGGGCACCGGATGCCGATCGTGCCCTCGTGGTACATCGCAGGGATGTGCTCAGGGGAACTCTCGCGGATCGCCGGCGCCTCTTCGGGTCTTGGCACGCTGAAAATCAGCGTCAGCGGCCCCGGCCAGGCCTTCTCAACCAGTCGTTGCCCGACCCCGGAGATCTCCGGCACGAAGTGTCGCACCTGCGACCGACTGCCGATGTGGAGGGTAAATGGCTTGGTTTCAGTCCGCTGTTTCACCTCGCGAAGCCGGTGAAGCGCGGCCGGGTTGGTAGCGCACGCGCCGAGGCCATAGACGGTCTCGGTCGGAAACACGACGAGACCGCCGTCGGCGAGACAGCGGGCCGCTTCCAGGGCCGCCTCACGGTGATCCTGGTCGGGGCCCAGTTGGATGACCCGAGTCTTCATAAGAGCAGCAACCAAGCCAAGTTTTCCGATTATGAAACTGCCCGGAAACAGTGTCAAGAAACCCGCCCCCGCGCCGGGCGCCACACTGCCGCAATCCAATACAAACGGCAGGCTGCCGCTGTGTGAACCGCGACAGCCTGCCGGATATGACGTCGCTCGAGAAGCTATCTCAGCTTCCTGCGAGCCGTGATCACTTGCACTTGTCGCACTTTGCCTCGCCGCACTTGTCGCACTTGTCGGCCTTCTGGCACGGGGCCGCGCCACACAGGCCGCAGCTGTCCGAACATCCGGTTGTCAGCGCCATGATCGACACAGCCAGCACAGCTGCGAACAACACGCGAGCGATCCTCATGTTTCTGCCTTCCTTTCTTGACGAGGTCTGATGCTCCGGAGCCAAACTCCAGGAGACGTGACGCCGTGCGTTGGACGCACGGCACGATGTAAAGCATTATAATTGTTGAGGTTTGCCATGCAACGTTGCTGAAAAGATGGATCGCATTGAGGGCACGGGCGCCCGAGGGAGCACCACATTGCTGATCACATGTATTCTGCAGATGGCGTTGATTCCCGCTGCCGTTTCCGGCGGGCAGGCGCCCTCCACACGTCCGTCTGACACACCGGCGTACCAGGTGATCTTGCCAGGGGAAGAAGTCGGGCGCGGCCCGTTCGGACGACGCGCGTTACCGGTGGCGGTGGCGTCGTCAAAAACCGGACGGACATTCGTCGTTTTCCCCGCTCCTGCCGGGGAGGGGAACGCGGTCGCCCTCATGGTCGGTGCGATCGATCATCAGCAGCCGCAGGCGATGCGCCCGGTTCGACTGCCCGGAAAGCACGCTGGCACCGACACATCCGCGTGCCTGTTGATCGATGCGAAGGAGCGGCTATGGGTGTTCGCCTCGGACGGTGCCGGCGGTCGGTCCCGCATATTCCGGAGCGACACACCGAAGAGCTTCGACGGTTTTGTCGAACAGGACGCCCCCGGTTTCACCTCGCCGCAGTGCTGGGCAATCTCGTCGGGCGGGTTTGTCATGCTCCACGGCTCAGGCAAAAAGGATGCTCACCTGGCCGTGCGGACGACCGGCGATGGCGCCGCCTGGTCCGAGCCGCTCCAACTCGCTGCGGTGGGGGATGGTCAGCACTGGGTGAGCGGCTCGTCCGGGGCGAAGGTGGGCGTCGCGTTTACGGCCGATATACTAAAAGAAGGCAAACGAATCTTCGCGAATCTGTACTACATCGAGTCCTCCGACGCGGGCAGAACCTGGACGAGCGCTGGCCGTGAGCGCCTGGAACTGCCGCTCGGCGAACTGGCCGGTCAGGCGCTCGTGTACAACTACCTCGAGACGCCGTTCCAGATCGACATCAAGGACCTGAGTTTTGACCGCACCGGCAGCCCGACGATCCTGTACCTCGCCAGCCCCGTGCGACCGCGCCCTGGCGTGCCGTTCCGCGTCTACTGGAACACCGCCCGCTGGGCGGGGCGCAAATGGGAAGTGACCGGCTTCCTCAGCTCCGACAGTCGCGGCGACTCCGGTTGCATCTTCGCGGAGCCTCCGAATATCTGGCGCATGCTCGCGACCACGCTGCCTGGCGCCGCGCCGGGATGGCCGGGTGGAGAGGTCGTCAGCTATCTCAGTGACGACTATGGACGCTCCTGGGGCAGGCAGGCTCTGACCTCGCACAGCCGATCCAACCACGGCGGCCTCACGCGTCCGCTGAACGCGGTGCCGGAGGTGTACGCTCTCTGGACGGATTCGGGTGAGAAGTCAGGCGCCGCCTCACGCATCTACTTCAGCACCCGCGACGGAACGGTGTATCGCCTGCCCGCGACCATGGCCGGCGACGTGGCGCCGGCCGAAGAGGTGCTGCCGGGCGCCGGCCAGGCAACGCAGTCCGCGCCAGGCACGAGCACGGGGCCGACGACGCGTACGACGAACTGAGGACCAGAAACCGGGACAGGGGACCGGCACGGCAGTTCCTCAGCCGGTGCGCCGCCGCGTGGTGCTGGTCAGCGTCCGCCGTTGGCCCGCGACCACCTTCAGCGATGCCTTCAGGGCTTGTGCGACGCTGCCGTTCGAGGATGGCCCACGCCGACGACCGCGCCGTGCCTGCGTTCGGAGCAGCTTCATCACGATCGACTCGGTCGAGATCCGGCTGCTCCCGCGATCGTGCTGGCAAATCTGATCCATCAGCTCGAAGATGGAGTTGTCGCTGAACGCCTGGATCGTGAACGGGTGAATGTAGTACTTTCGGCAGACGGTCGGCGTGTTTCGGAGTTGCCGGGCGACGTTCTGAATCAATTGCCGCAGTTCGCGCCGGGCCTGGGCCTGCGAGCGGCAGGGGTCCATCTTCCGCAGTGCGTCGACAAACAGTACGGTCCCGGCCCAGGTGCGAAAGTCCTTGGCGGTGTAATCGTCCCCGGTGATCTCCCGCAGATAGGTGTTCACGTCCGTCGAGGTGACGTCCTGCACGTTCCCATCGTCATCGACGTACTGGAACAACTCCTGGCCCGGCAGATCCTGGCAGTCGCGTACGATCCGGGCGAGTCGGCGATCACTGAGCTCGACCTCGTGCTCTTTGCCGCTCTTGCCGCGAAAACGGAAGCGGATCCGGCTGCCGCGTACATCTGCGTGGCGATCCCGAAGTGTCGTGAGCCCGTACGAACTGTTCTGGGCGACATACTCGTCATTGCCGATGCGGATCAGCGTCTGCTCGAGCAGCGTCAGCACGGCCGCAAGCACGCGCTCGCGCGGCAGTCCCTTACGCCGCAAGTCCTGCCGGATGCGCCGCCGGATGCGTGGCAACTTCTCTCCAAAGGCGAGCATCCGGTCGAATTTCGTCTCGTTGCTCACCTCCTGCCAGCGCGGGTGATACCGGTATTGCTTGCGTCCCTTCGCGTCGCGCCCGACCGCCTGGATGTGGCCGTCTTCCAGGGGACAGATCCACACATCGGTCCATGCGGGGGGGATCACAAGACTGCGGATCCGGCTTAGCGCCTCGCCGCCGCGGATCCGTCGTCCGGCAGGATCGATGTAGATGAAACCCTTGCCCTTCGCGACCCGCCGGATACCGGGACGGTCATCGCTGACGTAACGCAGGCCCGCGGATCGCGCCAGGCCGGCCGGATTGTTCCTGGGGTCCATCAACGTGGCTTGCGACATCAGAACGTGCTCTCCGGCTGGACGTTCGATTCTAGGCACGCCAGTGGCAGGACTCCGGCTGCTGGATTCCGGTGCGTCCTTCCCGATGACGTCGTACAATCCCGCACGGTCTGTGGCCGGAGAGGACTTCATGATCAAATCGCCCTTGCTCCAGGAATGCCGTGGGATGATCGCCGGCGGGTGGGTGAACGCGGCATCGGGTCGCACGATCGAGGTGCGGAACCCCGCGACCGGCGAACACCTGGGCGACGTGCCCGACATGGATGAGCATGAGGCCACCGCGGG
>CAZJTF010000007.1:0-49122 GCA_964548565.1 uncultured Planctomycetales bacterium
CAAACGTGTCGTTGACGAAGTAGAAGCCCCTCTCGTTTGGGGTGGAGCCGGTGATCGTCAGCAAAAACCCCTTGAGAGGGGTTCCCGTCGGGGTCGTACCCGCCATCGAGGGGGCGCCCTGTCGGCCCTCCTTGATGCTCGCGTAGAGCGTGGCAAGGTCCGTGGAGAACTGGGCGTCGAACTTCTCGATGAAGATGACCTGCCGCTTGCCGCGGGCGTACCGCCCGGGATCCGATTCAATCAGCTTCTTGTACGCCTCCGGACCTTGCTGCAGGGCGCGGTTCAGATCGGCATCCGTCGCGGGCAGCGCCGCGTGCACCATTTGCAGGATGTTCGGCCACACCGGCTTGTAGAGCTGCAAATCCCGGAGGCCTTTTGCCTTCTGGCGTTCCTCCTGGTTCTTGCTCTCGACAAGCCCGCGCACCTGCTCGAGATGCTTGCCGGCCTCGGCCACCGCCTGGGCGTAGGCGAGCGGGTTGGAGTCGCTCGGGCCGTTCCGGAGGATCGTCAGCGCCTGGGGGTCCGGCAGCGGATTCTTCTGCTCCGGGTCGTTCGGAGCGTACTGCACATTGAACGTCGGGGGGGATGGTGGATTCTCTCCGCCGCGGGCCTGCTCCACCGCCTTGGCGTCCATCACGTTGCGGCCCCAGACCAGGCCGGCGGCGAGCGCCAGGCACGCAGCCGCGCCGTAGAACCACGGCGTCTTGCGGCGCCAGACGACCTGCTTGGCAATCTCGGGCGGCAGCAGGTTGCTGGTGATCTGTGCCTTACCGAGGCCCTGCAGAGCCAGGCCGTACGCCACGCCGTAGCTGAGAAGCTGGTCCATGAGCTCAGGCGCGTTGGGAGCGTCGCCAATGACCAGCTTGTTGAAGGTCGTCGGCCGCACGACTTCCATGCCGAGGTTCTGCTGGACGAACTTGACCATGCCCGGCAGCTTGAACGCGTTGCCCATCGCCACCAGCTTGTTGAGCTTGACCCCGCGACGCTGCGAGCTGAAGTACCCGATGGACCGCTGCACTTCCGCAACCAGATCCGCGAACACCGGGCGCATCGCCTGAAAGATCTGGCGGGCGTACTTGCTGCTGGCGGCTGTGCGCTTGAGGTTCTCCGCCTTGTTAAACGACAGTTTGAAGGTCTTGAGGAGCGCTTCGGTGAAGTTGTTGCCGCCGATCGGGATGTTACGCGTCCAGAGGCTGTCGCCCTCGACGACGATGAGGTCCGTGTTCTGCGCGCCGATGTCGAGGATTGTCACCGGTTCGCTGCCGGTGATGCCGTCGTACTTGAGGGCGTTGTACAGCGCCAGCGGGGCGGACTGCACCAGGGCGGGTTCGAGATCGAGGCTTGACAGGAACAGCAGGTGGCTCCGCAGCAGTTCACGACGCATGGCGAAGATGCCGACCTGCGTCTCCATGGACGTGCCCTGCGGATCCTCGAACGTCTGGTAATCCCAGATCACCTCGTCCATGTCGAACGGGATCTGCTGCTGAGCCTCGTATTTCACCAGCTCGGGGATCTTGCTCTTCTTGGGCACCGGCGGGAGCTTGCTGAACCGCGCCAGCGTATGCTGCCCGGGGACGCCCACGACCAGCGTCTCGCGAGAGAGGTCATGCCGGGCGGTGAATTTCTTCATCGCCTCGGAGATCAGAGCCTGCCGGTCGGCATCGGGCTGAGACAGGATGCGAGAATGCTCGATATAGACGTGATCGACCACCTCGACTCTGTCGCCGGCGGATCGGAGCCGTAACGCCTTGAGGGCGACCTGCCCCAGATCGATGCCCCAGACCGTTTTTGGTGCCGCCATCGAGCATCTCCTTCAACTGTCTGACCGCCCTCGAGGGGCGTTGAATTACGGAGCAGCGGATTTCGCCGCGCGGACGGCCGCGCATCGGCTCGCACGCGAGGAACGCATCACCAACACATCCCGTGTCCGACTCAACCGTGTCGTATCATCAGCGAGGCGGGCTGATGTCGCAACCGGGCGGAGGACTCGGGCCGAATCTCTTGGCAGTCAGTGTTCCTGTTACAGCCACACGCCTTGGGAGGACACAACCGGAATGAACCATCGACGCACTCCGCATGCGGTTGGCCCGCCGGGACTCTCGCGTCTACCAGAGTATTGTGGTGTTTCCGGACGTTGTCAAGGAACGCCCTCACAAGGCGGGAACCAGGTGCCGAGCCCGCCACATCGGACCGCCTGCTTTTAGAATCGGCAAATTCAGCAGCCGGAAGCATCCGCCCGGCGGTTACAATGCGTGTCGGGTTCCGCATATCGCCCCGCCGCGAAGTCACCCAGGTTTATACGTCGGGGCGCACGTCTGTTTCGCGGCGATCTGACAGAACATTCCAGGTGGGGAGAATACCCATGCCAAAGACCTGGCGATGCTTTTACAGAGCTGTGGCGGTGATGCTTCTGGTGCAGTCGGCAGCGATCGGCGCGCGCGTCGAGTCGGATGGATCCTATGGAGTATTCCACCCGACCGTAGCTCAGACGATCGCCCTCGAGAGTGTCGCCCCGAACGGGGTCTTCAACTGCACAACGATCCACATTCCGGCGAACGTGACACTCACGTTTTCGCTCAACGCCATTAACACGCCTGTCTTCCTCGCGGCGACCGGAGACGTGCTGATCGAAGGCACGATCAACGTGTCGGGGAAGGGATTCTCGCGGAGCCCGGGGCCGGGAGGCTGGTCGGGCGGGGCAGCGAGCACCAATCTTGCGGGCAGCGACGGCACGGGGCCCTCTCCCGGAATGGGCGGGCCAAGCCCAAGCGGTCAGGGGAACGCGGGCGGCGGAGCGGGCATGGCGACGGATGGCGCCAAAGCAACGTCGCGGACCGGCTCAAACCCCGCTGCGGGGGGACGGACGGTGCCGCGGCCGCGACTCATCGCCGGGATGGCCGGTGGTGGAGGTTCGGGCGGCGGCGGAGGGGGCGGGCGGACGCTCTTCGGCGTTAACATCAGCGGTGGTGACGGTGGCGGCGGTGGTGGCGGGCTCCAGATCTCCTCGCCGGGAAGGGTCACGATCACGGGGCGTCTGCTCAGCAACGGCGCTCACGGTGGCTGGGCGTTCGCGAACGTATTCGCTCATGGCGGCCCGGGGGGCGGCGGAGCCGGCGGCAACATCGAGATCTACGGCCAACTGATCACCATCGCCGGGACCGGCGTCATCGATGAGCGCGGCGGCGCCGGCGGCGGACTCAGCACCGAGCCAGTTCCGAACGCGCCTTACGTCTACTCGAGCGGCGCTGAGGGCGGGCAGGGATATCTGCTGCTCTGCGGGGACCAGATCGAGATCGACTCGGCGGCGACCATCATCGCGACCGTTGTCGGGGAAGCAGAGTACATCCCGGCCGACTTCAACATGGACGGCCACGTGGATCTGGTCGACTTCGAGCACTTCGCGGCCTGCGCCACAGGCTCAACCATCCTCCAGTCCGACAACGACTGCCTGGATGCCGATCTCCATTCGGACGGCGACGTGGACATGGATGATTTCGGGCTGTTTCAGCGATGTTTCAGCGGACCCGACGAGCCGGCCAATCCCTGCTGCATCCCGTAGCGCGTGCAACGCCTCTCCTGCCCTGATCAGGCGTACGCGCGGATTTCGAAGACCTTTGCGGAGGCGTCGCCGTTGGTCGCTTTCACCACGAGGCGGATGCCATCTGCGTCGGCGGCATCAAACACGTGCACGCGCTTGCGCTGCCAGTTGCCGGAGACATCCGCGACCGTACGGGACGACTCTCCCTGCAGAATCTGCAATTCGTAGTCACGCACGCTCTCCGGCTGCGCTCCAGGGAGCATTTTTCGGTTGAATGCCGGACTGTGCGTCAGCGTGAGTGGGCGATTCAGCCCCGTATCGAACACCAGGTGCACTTCGCGCACGCGCCGGCGTGACCGGAAACGAATCTCGAGCCACTGCGGCAGTTTTCCCTGCGGATCGGATGCCCACCGGTGCCTCACGGTGCCGACGCCGCGGTGCACGCCGTCGATCACACCGGCGGCCGGACCGGCGGCAAGTTCACTCGATGCACGCACCGCGCCGGATCGCGCCACGTCCGCGGGGTCGCTGTTGGTCGCGCCGATGATGTACGCGTCATTCCGCAGCAAATCCTGCTGCAACGCGCGAATGTGTTCCCGTGCAAGGGTGCGCGGCGTTACCTTCATCCGCGCGCACAGCGCGGCCGCGCTGCCGGCGGCCTGGCCGACGACACTGCACGTGGCCATGACGCGGGTGCTGCCGAACGCCACGTGAGAGGCGCTGATGTTGCGTCCGGCGAAGAGCAGATTCGAGATGTTCCGAGAATACAGGCAGCGCAGCGGGATGTTATAGAGCGGAACCCGTGTGGCGTCCGCCGGCTTGTCAGGGCTGTAGATACCCGCGGGCGGATGGAGGTCGATCGGCCAGCCTCCGAACGCCACGCCGTCCTCGAACACCTCACCCCGCTGGACCTCCTGCTGCGTGAGGACGTGATCGCCGATGAAGCGGCGACTCTCGCGCTTGCCCGGCAGGAAGCCGAGCCACTCGAGGGCCCATTTCTCACTCTCCGGGTGCCGGCCGCTGTTTTTGATGTGATCCCAGACGCCGAGGGCGGCAGACAGAAGTTCGTCGCGAATCCGTTCATTGTCGCGGATCGTGTCGAGCTCTCCGCCCCACTCCACCCACCAGTAGCCATAGGCCCACTCGTTGTGGGAGCGGTGCGGCAGGTCTTCACACTTCGGAAAGCGGTGGATCCATGGCGGCGGGACGAACGGCATCGGCTGGTCATGCTCGCGGGTGATAAACAGCAGGGTACTGCCGAGGAGCATTTTGTCGGGGTTTTCGGGAGCGAGCGATTCGCCGAATTCCGCGCGTCCTTCGCGGCCCATGCGGAACTCAGCCCCGGCCTCCGCGCCGAGCCGCCCGTCGCCGCTGGAATCGATAAAAACGGAACCGCGGATCCGAAATGCCTCCTCGGTACCGTGGCGGGAGGCGAGCACCGCTCCGATCCGGTCGCCCGACACCATCTCAACGCCGGTGCAATGCGTGTTCAGGAGCAGCGTGATACGCGGCTCGCGCTTGACCCACTCGTACACGATCACGTCGAACATGCTGGCGCTGCGCTGAAGGTTGCGCACGGCGCTCTCGAGCCGGATCTCCTCGATGATTCCACTTTCGCGGGCGTCCTCCCTGGGTCGGGAGCCGGAGTGGTCCGCGCCGACAATGTGCATCCGGACCTCGCTCGAGGCGTTTCCGCCGAGCACGGGGCGATCCTGCACGAGGATGACCTCGCTGCCCGCGCGGGCTGCTGCGATGGCCGCGCAGACGCCCGCCATGCCTCCGCCGACGATCACCACGTCGGCCTGGAGATCCCGTGAAGCGACCAGCCGGCTGCTCACGCGGGCAGCAGCGGCCGGCGAGTCCTCCGCGGCCTCCGCCACCGCACCACCGGGAGCGATCGCCGCGACAGCACCGCCCAGCAGGATGTTGCGGCGACTCAGATGCGTCGATGAACTGTCAGGCATGGGCACTCCTCCACCTTGGGTTCAGCGTGAATATACGCCGCCCCGGGACTGGTTCAAACCGATCGGACGGTAGGTACCTGCTCGTTCAAAGCCGGCGGAGGATGACGCGGGCGGGACTGCCGTCGCACCCGGCGATTTTGAGGGGTAGCGCGATCATGTCGTATCGACCGGGCTCCACCGCGGAGAGATCCAGGCACTCGATCACGATGATGCCGTTCCCCAGTAGCGCGTAATGGGCGGGACTGGTCTCGCTGCCGTACGGATCGACGGACAGGTAATCCACCCCCACGGCGCGAGCCTCGTGGTCCACCAGCCACATGGCGGCATCCGGGCTGAGGACGTGGTACTTCTCCTGGAACTCCGGCAGTTCCCACAGTTTTTCGTTGGCCGTACGAAACAGGACGCGCTCGCCTCGCTTGATGCGGGCCGCCTCGAGATCCTCCACCCCGATGTCCCGTTCTTCCCGCACGTGCACCACCGTCGCCGGCCCGCAGAGCCTCTCGAGCGGAACCTCCGAGATGTCCTGGCCGTCGGAGATGTAGTGGAGCGGGGCGTCAATATGCGTTCCGATGTGCACGGTGGTTGAGATCTCGCTTAGATTCGACGTGCCGGGCCCGGAGATGTCCGTCCGGCGGACCCAGTGGAACGGGCGGTCTCCCGGCCAGTGCAGTATGCCGTTCGTGAGCGTCCGGGTGACATCAATCCAGTCGGACATCAGCTTCTCCGGCCTGGGGCAGCACCTATCGCAGCATCTCGCGCACATCCGCCGCGTGCGTCTCGCGTTCGAACCGACGCACGGCGTGGTGGTCGCGTCGAGCGGTGAGCACGCCATTCAACCGGCTTCCATCCTCACACTCGGCGTCCACCGACCATTCCGTGGCATCCCCCCGCCGCTTTACTCCGACGTAGCCCTTCACCAGGAACGCCAGACCGGCATTGCGCCCGCGCGTCTGCAGGAAGAAGCCGCGCGAGCGAGCGTCGGCACCGGGCGCGTCCTGTTCCAGGACACGCAGGTACAGCAGGTACATACAGTCACCCGTCGCAGCGCCCGGCAGTGGAAATTCCGCGATGAGGCGCTCGCCGCCCGCCTCGTCCGACCAGATGACCTGTTCGCTCAGCAGGCGGAGCTCCCGTTCACGCCCGGCGAGTTGCGGCTGAAGCACGTACAGCTGTGAACGACCGGCGCAGCCCGTGAAGACGAGCAATCCTGCCAGGACGGTGCTCATTGGGATCGTGCGACGAATAGTCAGCTCACCTGGACGCATTCCGCTGCACGGACATGCCGCCCTGCCGGGCGGTTCGGAACACCGGCACGGGCGGAGCGTACGCGTCCGGAGGCTGTCTGTCAAAAACGCGTGCAGGTGGCCACGCCACACGGTATTGTCGGAGCGATGGACGCCGCAATTCTGAGCATCGGAAACGAACTGACTCTCGGGCAGACCGTGGACACGAATACGGCATGGCTCGCCCAGCAGTTGGCCGCGATTGGGATCACCATCCGCCTGCATGTCACCATCGCCGACGAACTCGAGCCGATCCGGCGGGAAATCGACCGCGCCTGCGATCTGGTTGATGTCATTCTGATCACTGGCGGAATCGGTCCGACGGAGGACGACCTGACGCGACACGCGCTGGCGGCAGTCCTGGGCGTGGGCCTCACTCGTCGGGAAGCCTGCGTTCAGCAGATTGAAGCATTCTTCCGGTCGCGCGGGCGTCCGATGCCGGAGGCGAACGTCATCCAGGCCATGCTGCCCGAGGGTACCGAGGCGATCGAGAACACCTGCGGGACCGCTCCCGGCATCCGCGCACGATGGAAACGGGCTTCGATTTTCGTGATGCCCGGCGTGCCGCGCGAAATGAAAGTGATGTACGAGCGGAGCGTGCTGCCGCACCTGCGGGGGCACACCGGCCAGAGTGTCATACTCGCCAGAACGCTTTACTGCTTCGGGGCGGGCGAGTCGGAGATCGGCGAGCGGATCCGCGACCTGATGCAGCGCGGGCGCAATCCCACCGTCGGCACGACCGCCCAGCAGGCGGTGATCGGTGTGCGGATCCATTCGTACGGCAACACCCGCGCCGAGGCCGAGCAACTGCTGCGCGCGACCGGGGAGGAGGTCTGCCATCGCCTCGGAACGCTCGTCTTCGGCACGGATGCGCCGGCGAGGGCAGAAGCCGGCCGGCAGGATTCCCAGCCCGCAGAACTCGCCGGAAGCACGCTCCAGGACGCCGTCGCTCGCCTGCTGTTCGCGCGGGGGCTGACGATCGCGACCGCCGAGTCCTGCACGGGCGGACTCCTCGCCGGACGCCTCACGGACGTGCCGGGCAGCAGCGTCTACATGGTGCAGGGTGTCATCACCTACAGCAATGAGGCCAAGACGCGGCTGCTCAGCGTACCGCCTGAGCTGATCGCGACCCACGGCGCGGTGAGCGAGCCGGTGGCATCGGCCATGGCGGTCAGTTGCCGTCTCCTGGCGGGAACTGACCTGGCGGTGAGCATCACGGGAATCGCGGGCCCGGCCGGGAGCACGCCGGCCAAGCCCGTCGGGCTCGTCTACATCGGACTTGCGGATCACGCGGGCTGCACGGTCACCGAGCACCGGCTGGGCGAGACCCTCACGCGCGAGGAAGTGCGGGATCGGACGTGCAAGACCGCGCTGAACCGGCTGCGGCTGTACCTGCTGGAGCATCCCCCTCGAACTTCAGGCCAGCGGCCTTAAGAAGCTCCACCACGGTCGCCGCGAACCGGCCCGCGCGATGTCATCTCTCATACGCACCCATGTCCCACGCGCCGCTCAGCGGTCGTGCCGTCCCATCGGCATCCCGCTCAATCGAAACGCCGTACAGAGACTGGTACGTCTGGTAGACGGAGTTCACCGCGCCTGTATTCACGGCGGGGCTGGTGAGCTGGCAGTGCAGATCCACCAGCCCGAGATCCAGGAAGAGCGGGTCGCCGGTGCGGCACTGGCCGCCCCTGCCGGTCGCCGCCTGGAACTGCGCCAGGCTGCGCGTCGAGGAGGCCCACTTGATCCGCACCGAACCGCCGGGTTGCGAAAAGAGCGAGTAGTTCAGGTCGGAATTGGCGGCCGTGTTCGCGAACTCGACGTACACGTGGTTGCCCTGTGGGTCCGTCACGTTGGAGACGATGTTGTTGTAGAGGAACAGCTTGAGATTACCGCCGGGCGAGTTGATGCCGGCATCCACGTTGTGGATCGTGTTGTTGATCACGTAGTTCTCGTACGAGCCGACCATCATGATCCCGGCCTGGGCCCAGGCGCTCCCCGGGGTGTAGGCATAAGCGGGGTCGTGGTGTATGTCATGGATGACGTTCCCGACGAAGTAGGCCTGTGTGCCATTGCCCAGCCCGCTGCCGCTGCCGGAGGAGATCCCGTAGCTGCAGTCGTAGATGTGGTTGTAGAGGAACCACACGCGATGCGGGTCATACTGGAAACCCATCCCGGCACCGTTCGACGACGCGCTCGGCCGGTGGCTGTAGCAGGTGTTCTGCGAGAAGATCACGTCCACCGCCTGCTTGGTCCACATCCCGGTCTGCTTGTTGTCGTGCGAGACGTTGCGCCCGACGTAGATGTGGTGCGTGGTGTGCTGCGCGGCCAGGCTCCCGGCATTGATCTGCAGCCCATCCCCGCTGTTGTGATACATCTCGTTGTCGAGGATCCACACGTTGTTGGCGTTGGCACTGACGACGATCCCGTGCACGTCCTGGTCGCCCGCCGGGTTCGACCAGTTGCCGTTGTCGTGAATCCTGTTGTTCCACACGACGGCGTTGGAGATCGTGCTCGAGTCCCAACTGACGACCCGCACGCCTCCGCCGGTGTTCAGATTCCCGCTCACGTCACAGTTGCGCACCGCCAGGTAATCTCCCGGTGCGAGCAGCCAGACCGATCCCTGGCTGACGCCGTCGTGATCCCGGAAGATGATGTTTTCGACGATGCAGTACGTGCCGCTCACCAGGAGGGCCCGCGTCCAGTTCGGCCGGTTGTTGGGATCATTGCCCCGGATGTAGACCGGCCGGTCGGACGTGCCCGACACCGCGATTTGCTGGTAGCCCTGCGGAGCGTAGGAATACGTCCCGTTGATTTCAACCACCGAGCCGGCGGCCAGCACGCTGGGAACTGTTTTGCGCGGCATGGCCGGCGTTCCGTACGGCCGGTTGTCGCTGCCGACCTGATAATCGACGTAGTAGTAGCCCGCGATTTCATACGTCCACGGGTTGGGACGGAGCGGAGCCTGCTCGCGGATTCCGAAAGGCGGCTCGGGGATGCCGATCGGCGGAGACCAGCTGGTCTGCAGCGCACCGACCGTAATATCGATCACCGCGGGCGCGCTGGGCGTCGTTGCGCCGATCGCTTCGAAGATGATGGTATCCTTACCCCGGTAGTTTGCGTTGGGGACGTAGTTGAAGCTCGGAACATTGCCCTGGATGTAGCCGTGGCTCGGAAAGCTGAGAAAACGGAACTGGACGGAGCCGCTGACCGCATCAGAACCTGTGACGGTGATCGGCAGCGGCGTGTTGACTTCGGTCGTGAGCGTCTGCGAGTTGGCGCGAACGGGGTTGTTGCACTCGGCAGGTACCGGGATTCTCGACAGGCACGCCTGCAGAATCCCGAAATCCGACTGATCGACGTCGCCATCGCTGTCGAGATCCGCTGTCGCGCAGGCGCTGTTCGTCTGCCGCACTGCGGGCCTTGTCCGGCAGGCGTGCAGGAGGTCCAGGTCGGTTTGGTCGGTGTATCCATCGCGGTTCACGTCCCCGACGACGTTCGAGACCGCTGAAGCGCCGGAAGCGGTGATGAGGAGCAGGATCGTGAGCGGTACCAGGCGTCGAACACACACGCAGCAGGTCCTCCTCGTGCTCCGGTCTGGAGCACCGGGTCTCCTACCCGGGAAACGGGCCGTCCCGGCCCGACAGCCTCTTGTCCACTCTTCTTCCTGTTGTACGGGAATGCGCCGGACCCCGCCTGCGGGGGCTCTTCCCGATCCAGGAGCGCGGCACTCGTCGCGCCACGGTGCCACACCGTTGGCACTACTTCGCACAAATCGCCGGACATGTCAACTGGAAACTGCAGGAATCCTTCGAAAAAAAACTGAAGCCCATCCTTGCGCATCCATCCACGCCGCCCTGGCGGCCGTCGTGTGCGCGCTGGTACTGCCGACATCCCGCGCCGACGCGGACGGCTGGCTGGCGGCGCTGCGCGGGTCGCACCAGCGCATCGCGGTCGCCGAAAGCGCCGACGTTCCGGAATCGAGCGGCCTCGCGCTCAGCACGCGCAACGACGTGATCTACTGGACGCACAACGATTCGGGTGGATACCCGACGCGCGTGTACGCGTTCCGCCTGTCGGCAGCCGACCGCAGGGCGGGCCGGGCCCCGCATGTGGGATACGTCGAGCTCACCGGCGTCAAACTCCGGGACTGGGAGGACCTGGCCGCCGGCCCGGACCACAATCTGTACCTGCTCGACGGCGGCGACAGCCCTCCCTGCCGCAGGAGTGACAAGCAGGTCCTGCGATTCACCGAACCGCCGGTTGATCCGGACGGCAGGCCCGTGGCGATTCGTACCCGGCCGGAAATCGTTCGCTTCGAGTACCCCGATTCGAAGGATCCGCGGAGCGCGGCGCGCCGGGACAGCGATCGCTACGACGCCGAGTGCCTGATCGTCGATCCGGCCGGCGGGGACATGTACATCGTCACGAAGCGCGGGAGCGACGGCACGCCCGTAGCACGCGTGTATCGCCTGCCCGCCGCCGGGCTCGCCTGGGGCCAGCAACGCGCGCAGGTGCTTGAATACGTGTGTGATCTGGGTGATCGCGTATCGCACATGGTCACGGGCGGCGCCGCACGGCGCGACGGGCAGAAGATCGCGGTCCGCAACTACCTGGCAGCGTACGAATTCATCGTGCCGCCCGGCGGGCGGTTCGCGGACGCCTTCCGGCAGCAGCCGCGGCGGCACTCCCTCCTGGGAGAACCTCAGGGAGAGGCGATTGCCTACAATGCCCGCGGCGATGAACTGATCACGACGACCGAGGTGCTGTCGTTTGGCCTGAAAAACTTCGTGATCTACGCCACGCCCATCGGCGAATCGGCCACCACCGCGACGGCGACCGCCCCGGAGTGACGCCGCACCTCAGGCCGGGGTCTCGCCGGCGGCAAGCTGCTCGATCACCGCCTGGCGCAGCAGCGGCAGCAGAATCTCGTGGTGTCCGGCGAGATCCAGCCCCCGCCCCCGGGTAACCGGACGCCCGACGACGTTCTGCGCCGTCCGATAGTGCCGAAGCTGATCCATGTTGACAGTCGTCAGGTTGTCCAGCGGTGCCCCGAGGTTCCGCGCGACCGAGACCGCCTTGAGAAACACCTCCGGCAGCAGGACGGCCGACCCGATGTTGCACCAGACGCCGTGTTCCAACCGCGTGACCACGCCGCAGAGGAGCCGGAAGTCGGCCAGCGATGCCGCACCGATGTCTGCCCCGTTGGCCGTCGCCTGCATGTGCACCGTGTCCGTTCCCAGCGCCACGTGCACCGTGGCCGGCAGCCCCAGTTCGGACGCGGCGGCCAGAGTGCTGAGCTCCGCGTGAGGGAAACGCCGTTCCCGGATGAGGGCGCCCATCGCGGCGCCGTAGCCGCCGGACTCCGCCCCCCGCCGTGCGGCCTCCGCGAAGAACTCCGCCGTCTCGCGAACCATGCCGAAGCGCCCGTCGCGGATGGTGTCGGCGACATCTTCGCTGGTCGCGCCGAGCATCGCGACCTCCACATCGTGGATCGCGGTCGCACCGTGGCACGCGATGGCGGTCACGATGCCCCGCCGCATGAGGTCGATGACCACCGGGCCGCAGCCGACCTTCACGACGTGCCCACCCATCGCGAAAACGACAGGGGCGTTCTTCCCCTTTGCCGCCACGATCGCCGCTACGGCCGCCCTCAGCCGGGATGCACCGAGGAAATCCGGCAGCGAAGCGAACCAGTCGTTGAACGAAGCGTTCGGCTGCGGCGTCCGGGCGAAGGCGCCGACCTGGGCGATGTGATGCCGGTCGTGCACCGAGTGGAGCTTCAGGCGTGTGAGATCAGGCGGCCCGGGCGGGTTGGCGGGCGCGCCGCCCGGACGTTTGGGGTCGCTCATGTCGCGTCCTCGTGCTCGCGCAGCATGTCGTCAATCAGACGGGTCAGTATTGTATCTGCGTCGCCCTGGAGAGCGATGCGGACGCGCAGCGCCACGACAGGCACCCCCCACCGGTGTGCCAGCAGCGAGAGCTTCACGGCGTCTTTCTCGGTCGTGACGAGCGTGTCGAGCCCTTCGCGACGGGCCCAGTTCTCGAGATCTTCCGCGTCGGCGACCGAAAACGCATGGTGATCGTCATACCAGCGGCTTGCGCCCGGGCTTACCCCGCACGCGTGCAACGTCCGGGCGAATGCATCAGGGCGGGCAATTCCCGCGAACGCCCCAACCCGACCCGCCGGGGCGGACGGTTCCGGCTGGCCGGCCAGCGTCACCCAGCCTTCGGCACGATGCACGGCACGCAGCACCGGTACATCCGGCGCGTTGGCGCGGATTTCGCGTTCCAGGTCGTCCACGCACGTCGCCTGATCCACGCGCGTCAGTACGACGCAGTTCGCACGGCGCAGGCCAACGACCGGTTCGCGGAGCAGGCCCCGCGGCAGCACGTGCCCGTAGCCGAACGGACGAGTGGCGTCGACCAGCACGAGATCGAGATCCCGCCCGAGCCGCCGGTGCTGAAAACCGTCGTCCAGGATCGCAACCTGCACGCCGTATTCCTCGATGGCGAGCCGGCCGGCCGCACGGCGATCAGGGTTCGCCACCGCGACGGCCTTCGGGCAGGCGAGCGAGACGAGCAGCAATTCGTCCGCAACGCCCTCTTCGCTGGCCTTGTACCCGCGGCTGAGGACCGCCGGCTTGAGCCCGCGCTCCAGGAGACGCTCGCACAGCCAGAGGGTCATCGGCGTCTTGCCAGTTCCACCCACCGTGAGGTTCCCGACGGAAATGACCGGCACATCGAGCCATTGCGGAAGCGAGAAACGATCGTACCAGGCGTTCCGCACGCCGATGACACTGCGGTACCCCCGCGCGAGCACGTGCAGGGATGCGCGTTCGAGCGCCGCCAGCGCGCCGCGCCGATGGCCCGAGATCACCTGCACGTAACGGGAATGCGCCTGCATCGCACCTCTTATCCCCGCGCCCGCTTGCAGCGTCAACAATGCAACCCGTGCACACTGCGAAAGATCCGGCCGCTCCGGTGCACTGGAAACAAGCGGCCGCCCGCACTTTACCGGACGCTGCGCAGGCACGGCTGAGCGTCGCGCCTGCACGCCACAATAGGCGGTACGGCTCGCTCCCGGCCGGAATTCGTTGGCTTTTCACGACCGTGTCGTTAGAATGCCCGCGAGTGGAATTAATGACACGACGACGCGACTACCCGATCATCCGATTCCTCATCGGATCCTTCTACGGGCTGGCCATCCTGATCCTGCTGGGCGGGCTCTTCTCCGCCGCATACTTGTGGATCCTCGCCGATGCCCACCGCGGTGATGTCGTGCGCGTGCCTCTCTCGTCGCATGTGTACGACAGCGCCGAGCTGTGCCTCGGAGCGTCCGTCATCGCCGGCGCAGGGCTGGTGCTTTTCCTCCTGCTCGGCGCGGCCGGCCAGATGCTGGCCATGCAGCGGGATCGCGCGATCAACGCCTCGCTGCAGGTTCAACTGCTCGAGGACATTCTCGAATTGAACGAGGAGGCGGTGGCGGCACAGGGCTCACGCGTCGAACTCTGCGAGGGCTGTGGTCGCCTGGGTTCGCTGCACCGCATTGATTCGGGTCAGTGGGTCTGCCGCGATTGCCGGCGGCAGCTCCGATCGGCGTAGGCCTGTCACCTGGGCGAGGCTCGCGACACAACGTGCCTGATCTCCGCTACGCCATCAATACCGACACCCTGAAACCCGGCCGGGTCACGCAGATCGAAATCGAGGACCGCTTTTTTGCCATCTGCAATGATGGCGGTACGTTCTACGTGATCGACAACTTCTGCCCGCACGCTAACGGACCGCTCGGGCAAGGCGACCTCGAGGACGGCTGCATCGTCTGCCCGATCCACGGCTGGCCGTTCAGCCTCGAGACGGGCCTGACCGATCCCAACATGCCCTGGATGCGGCTGAAGTTCTACGCGTTCGAGATCCGGGACGGCAAGCTGTACGTGGACATCACCGGCCCTCTGCCGCCACCCATCCCGCAGTAGCATTTTGAGCGGCAGTCGACGCCTGCACGAGACCGGGCGCAGCAATGAGCTGTGTCCGGACAACGGATTGCGCGTCCCCCGGTGCCAGCAGGACTACTGCGCGGGGGCCGTCCGAGTTGCCGTGGTGTCCTTACCGACGGCCAGGCCGCCCTGCTCGACGTTGTCCTTTGTGTAGATGCGCGTCGGCAGCTTGTAGACCTTCTGCACCGGCTTGCCGGCCAGGATGTCCAGCGCGACCTCCAGGCCCTTCTCGCCGGGCGTCGGGTAGAGCAGCGTGGCCGTCAGTTCGCCGGACTTGACCCAGCGCCGACCCTCGTCGGGATTGGCGTCGATCCCGATGAATTTCATCCCTTCGGCGCGCCCCGCCGCCTTGGCCGCCAGGTAGGCGCCGTGGGCCATCGGGTCGTTGTGGGCGTAAACGAGGTCGATCTGCGGATTGGTCTTCAGCGCATCCTGCATGATCTGCTGCGCCTTGTCCTTCTTCCAGTCCGCGTCGAGGCCGCCGAGCACTTTCAGCCCCGGCTCCCGGTCCACCGCCTCATGGAAGCCGTCGCGCCGCTCGTGCGCCGGCGTTGTCGCCAGGCCGCCGCAGATCTCGTAGATAATGCCTTTCGCGTTGCCAGGACCGCCCAGCATCTGGACAGCCAGTTTTCCCGCGGCCCGCCCGATTTCCTTGTTGTCGCCGCCCACGAACGACGCGAAGTTGTCGGTGTTGACGTCGCGGTCGAGCACGACCACCGGAATCCCCGCGTCCGTCGCTTCCTCCACGACGCGCGTCAGCCCTGCCGACTCCTTCGGGCTGATCAGAATCGCACTCACCTTCTGACGGATGAACGTGCGCATCTGGGCCACCTGTTCCTCGGTCTTGTCGTCTGCATCGAGCACGATCAGCTTGACCTCGGGGTGCTGCGCGGCGGCCTTGATGAGGTTCTCGTTGAACAGTACGCGCCAGGGCTCCTTCACGGTCGCCTGCGAGAAGCCAATGGTGTACTTGGCGCCGGTTGAGCCGGCATTGTCCTTGCATCCGGCGAGGCCGAGCAGGGCAACGACGGCCAGTCCCGCGGCGATACCCACGAATGCGATGCTGCGACGCGTCATGCGGGTCTTCCTTTCAAACGTTTTGCGGCGTCAGCGATCCAGCGGGCGAGAACGCCCTCCTGGAGCAGCACCGCGGCCACGATGATGATGCCCTGCAGGATGTTCTGGAACTCGGTCGGCACGCCCCGCAGGTTCAGGATGTTCTTGAGGTACCCGAAAATGAAAACGCCGACAATGGTACCGCCGATGCCGCCCCGGCCGCCCATCAGGCTGGTCCCGCCGATCACGACGGCCGCAATGGCGTCCAGTTCACGCCCCGATCCGGCGTCCGCCTTCCCCTGCTGGTACATGGCCCCATACAGCACGGCTGCCAGCGCAGAGACCATTCCCGAGAGCGCGTATACGAGCACCTTCACACGCCCGGTGTCGATACCCGAGTACCGCCCGGCCTCCTCGTTACCTCCCACGGCGTAGATGTAGCGCCCGGCGCTTGTGCGCGAGAGCAGCACCCACGCCAGCAGCGCGCACACGGCGAAGAAGATGCCGGGAACCGGGATCAACTCGCGCCCGAAGATGCGGATGTTCGAGGCGAGCAGTGTAAATGATGACGGCGCGACCGCGCCCGTCGTCGGATCGCCGAAGAAGATCGGGTGGATCTGGCCGCCCATGCCGGCGATATGCCGCGCGAGACCCACCGCGCTCACCATCATCGCCAGTGTGACGATGAACGGCTGGAGGCTGCCCCGCGCGATGAGCACGCCGCTCATGGCGCCCAGCAGGAGTCCCACGGCCGGGACGACGATCAGCACGGCCACCACGCCGAAGCCGTTCGGCACCTGCGACGCCCCCCACCAGAACGCCAGCGCCGCGCCGGCGAGCCCCGCGCCCCACGAGACCGCGCGTCCACCTTTGCGGCGCGCGAAGAACACGCGTCGGACCGCCGTCGCGATGAGCCAGCCCGCAACAATCGCGACGGAGCACACGCCGAGGTAACTTGCGTTCGTCCATCCGCGTTGCATGAGCAGCATGGCACAGATCACCGACCCGACGGAGAGCAGACTGCCGACGGACAGGTCGATGCCGCCGGTCAGGATGACCAGCGTCATGCCCACCGCGATGATGCCGTTGCTCGAAACCTGCCACAGGACATCCCGCTGGTTGTCGATCGTGAGGAATTCCGGGCTGAGCAGTGACCCGACCGCGAACAGCGCGATCAGGCCGAAACAGAGTGAGAAGGCTCGCAGGAACTGACCGAACCGCTTCTGGGGCGATGCCATTCTGTCGTACCGTCTGAGCCGCGCGGCGGCGCCGGTGCGGCGGACCCGGGGTTTTGTGCGTCACGTCGGACCGTAACCGGCGGGTATGATGTGCCAAAACCGCCACGACCACAAGGGGTTAGGCTCACGATACAGTGCCTTCTCCAGAAAAAGCTGGCATTCCGGAGCAGGTCGGTCATAATGCAGCATGCACTCGTAAGGCCGGCCGGTCACCGGCAGGATCGCTGCGTATCAAGCCGTCATGTCGCGCAACAGAGGGTCAGGCTGCGGAGGGAGCCTATGGCCGATCAGCTCTGGGAACGGGCTCAATGCGATCTCCGCGTCCAGATCGCCGGCGCACCCTGCGACTGGACGATCCTGGAGCATTCCCAGCGCGTCGCCCGCTTGGCCCAGGCCATCTCGCAGATTCCAGAAATCACCGGCCCGCCCTTCGACCGGACAGCCCTGGAGGCGGCCAGTCTCTACCATGACGCCGGCTGGGTTCTCCAGGCGCGCGACGGCGAGATCCAGTGCCGTGACATGATGCTCCGCCCCACGTCTGACCTCCAGCGCGACGCGGCCGCAGACTGGATGCAGACTCGGTTGAAAGACATCCTCGGACCCGGCGTCCTGTCGCTCGCGGCGCGCGCCGTCCGCCAGATGAATGACCGCCGCACCGACATGACCGAGGCGCAGATCCTGGCCGAAGCCGAGGCGCTCGACGATATTGGCCCCACCGCCATCGTACACATGATGCGGAAGAAGTGTGCAGAGGGAAAAACGCTCGCAGACGTGGTAGCTGGCTGGGAGCGCCAGGAGGAATACCACTACTGGCAGGCGCGCCTCAAGGACGGTTTTCGATTCGCCGCCACGCGCCAGCTCGCCCAGCGCCGCCTGGAAGCCCTGCGGCAGTTCATGACCGAGTTGAAAGCCTCGATCCGCTTCGACGACCTGCCACCCTCGATGGCCACGCCGTCCGCCGCCGCGCCGGTCGCAGCGAGGTAGTCAGCGACGCTCCTCGCGCCGGCTTATCGCTCGCCCGCCAGGTCGTTCTGGACTTCGCGCCACTTCATCAAACGCGCCAGCAGGTCATCACGGGTGGCCTTCATCGCGGGGTCATCGGCGAGGTCATTGAGCTCGAGCGGATCCTTCTGGATATCAAAGAGTTCCAGCTTGCCGAGCGCCAGGTACTGGATGAGCTTGTAGCGGTCGGTTCGCACGCTGCGAAACAGGTTGTCGTACCGACCATAAACCTCGTCGCGCACCTTCGGCGCGCTGCCGGCATAGAGCGCGGCAAGGCTCCGGCCGTCCAGCCCCTCCGGCGTCGGCGTTTTTGTCCACTCGCAGACCGTGGGGAAGATGTCGAGCAACCCCACCAGTGCGTCGCGCACTTCGCCCCGGAGCCGGCCGGCCGGATGACGGATGATGAGCGGCACGCGCACTCCCTCGTCATAGAGCGTCTGCTTGCCCAGCAGGCCGTGCGAGCCGAGTGTCAGTCCGTTGTCACCCATGAAAACCACGATCGTGTTGTCGTCCAGGTTGCGCTCATCCAGTTCTTTCAGAATGCGCCCGACCTGGCTGTCGAGATGCGTGATGAGGCCGTAGTAGCGCCCGATCTCGCGGCGGACTTCCGATGGCTCGAGCGGGCGGTCCAGCAGCTTCTCATCCCGGATGTCCAGCGTGCCGGGATCGAACGGCGGCGCCGACATGAAGTTGTCCGGCAGCGGCATCTTGGCCGCCGGGTACATTTGTTCATACCGTGGAGGCGGCGTGCGCGGATCGTGCGGTGCCGTGTAGGCCACGTACAGGAAAAACGGCCGGTTCTGGTCGCGCTCGGCGAGGAAGCCCACCGCGGCGTCGGTGATCAACTCGGTGATGTTGCCCTTCACCACCTGCGGTTTGTCATCGAGACCCTGGATGAGCTTCGGATCGGTGTAGTCGCACATGCCCCCGAGGAAGACGTTGCGGGTCCACGAGAAGCCATGCGTCCCGGGGCGACCGTCGTTGTGCCATTTCCCCGTAGCCGCAGTCTGGTAGCCGGCCGTCGTCAGCACCTCGGGCCAGAACGCCACGTCCTTGATCTTGTGACTGAAGAAGGTCACGCCATTGCCCGGTCCGTACCGCCCGCTGAGGAACGCGGCCCGTGACGGCGTGCAGATGGGGATTTCCACGAACGCATGGGTGAACCGCACCCCCTGCGAGGCGAGACGATCCAGGTTGGGCGTACGCACGATCGGGTGCCCGGCGCAGCCCAGGGCATCGTACCAATGGTCATCCGAGACAATCAGCAGCACGTTCGGACGCGCCTTCGGCTTCGACTCCGGGGCGGCCGGGCAGATCGCGCCGGTCAGCAACATCAAGAGGGCGGTATGCATGAGAGACCTCCAGCCAAAACGAGCGGGTTTGACTATACCCGGCGTCAACCCGCCCCGCGAGGGGGGAATCCGCTTTTTTGTTTACGCCAATGGCTGGAAATCGTCGACGCGATCTTGCCCCAGCGCTGCCGTGCGTGTACATAGCGGTTACCGAGTTCGCTCGGGAAAGGCAGGACGTATGGGTCGTGACACATCGAGCAGCCCCACCGCTCCCACGCTCCGCTGGTACCAGGGCGTCACCGCATACCAGTGGTGGGTTTACATCATCGCGGCCGCAGCCTGGCTCTTCGACTGCATGGATACGCGGCTGTTCTCGATGGTACGGTCGCCGGCGCTCGCTCAACTTCTCGGGCGGCCTGAGAACGACAAGCTGGTCATCGACTACGGCATGTACGCGACGGCCGCCATGATGGTCGGCTGGGCCGTAGGCGGTCTTTTCTTCGGGATCGTCGGCGACCGCTGGGGTCGCGTGAAGACGCTGTCCGTCTCGATCCTGGTGTACTCGCTGTTCACAGGGCTGTGCGGCGTCGCTACCGCCGGCTGGGACTTCTGCCTCTATCGTTTCCTGATGGGAGCGGGCATCGGCGGCGCATTCGCGGCGTCCGCGACGCTCGTCGCCGAAACCATGCCGGAACATGCGCGATCGACGGCCCTCGGACTGTTCTCGGCCCTGTCGGTGCTCGGGAACATGGTGGGCCTGGCGATCGGCTCCCGGATCCTGAGGCCCACGCAGATGTACCTGGTTGGCATCCTGGGCGAGGAAGGGGTCCAGGGATGGCGTTTGGCGTTCTTCGTCGGCGCGATCCCCGCGTTCCTCGTGGTGCTCGTGTTGCGGACGCTCCGCGAATCGGATCGCTGGCAACAGGCCCGTAAGACCGCGAGCGAGAATCTCGAGCGCCAGCTCGGCGACCTTCGTGGAATGTTCCGCAACGCACGCTGGCGCAGGAACACGATCATCGCCGTCTGCCTGGCGACGGCTGGCATCGTCGGTGTCTGGGGCGTCGGGTTCTGGTCACCGGAGCTGATCACCCACGCGCTCACCCCCGCTGACTACCAGACACTCACCCCCACGGCCCGCGAGCAGGTCGATCTCCACATCAACAACGTCAAGTTCCGCGGCAACCTGCTCCAGGACATCGGCGGGTTCCTTGGCATCCTCAGCTTCGCGCCGATCGCCAACCGCATCGGGCGCCGGAAGACTTTCGCCGGTGCGTTCCTGATCTCGTTCCTGCTGATTGCGTATGTGTTCCTCACCCTCGATTCGGAGCGCGAGACGTACATCCTGCTGCCCATCATGGGCTACTTCAACCTGAGCATCATGGGTGGCTTTGTCATCTATTTCCCCGAAATCTTCCCCACCCGGTTTCGATCGACGGGCACTGCGTTCGGCTACAACGTGGCCAGGCTATCCGCCGCGGCCGTCACGGTGGCGAGCAATCCGATCCGCCAGGTGCTGAGCGCGCTGGAGGTCGATCGTCCGTTCCAGGTCGGCGCCGTGGTCGTCAGCACGATCTACGTCGTCGGGCTGCTGGCACTCCTCTGGGCGCCCGAGACGAAGGGGCAACCGCTGCCGGAGGAGGATGACGAACCCCCCGCCGGCGCAGCCCCCGTGCGATCCGCAGCGGAGACGGATGCATGAAGGTCCTGATGTACGACCACTACTCGGCCAGCCGCGCGGACCTGCTCCGCCGGCACCTTCAGACCGAGTGGGAAGTCCTCACGCTGCCGGATCCGTCGGACCGTGCACGCGCGCAGGCGCTCGTGGGCGACGCCGACGCGTTCATCGGCAATGAATTCCCCGCTGACCTGCTGCCCGCCGCCCGAAAACTGCGGCTCGTGCACTGCGTGGGCGCCGGCGTCGACAAATTTGACCCGCACGCCCTCCCGGCCGGTTCGGTGCTTTGTAACGTGTATGAGCACGAGATCCCCATCGCCGAGTACGTCATGATGTGCTGCCTGATGCACGCCACACGCATCGACGGCTTTCGCCGGACGTTCCGTGAAGGCGCGTGGGACGGCAGTGCGCGGGCCGAGGGCGTGTTCCACGGCGAAATCCACGGTCACACACTCGGGATCCTCGGCTTCGGGCACATCGGGCGGATGGTGGCGGCGCGGGGACGCGCGTTCGGCATGCGTGTCGTCGCGTTGACCCGGCACCCTCCAATGGAATCCTGGCTCGACTGGTGCGGCGGGCTCGACCAGCTACCGGAACTGCTGGGGCGGGCGGATTACCTCGTGATCGCGTGCCCGCTCACCGAACGCACCCGCGGCATGATCGGGGCAGACCAGTTCGCGCAGATGAAGCGCGAGGCGTTCCTGATCAACATCGCGCGGGCGGAGATCGTCGACGAGCAGGCGCTCTTCGACGCACTGTCGTCCGGGCGGATCGCCGGAGCGGCCATCGACGTCTGGTATCAGTACCCACCGGAGCCCGGACGGCGCCTGCACGGCTCCCGGCTGCCCTTCCACGAACTCGAGAACGTCATCGCCACGCCGCACCTGTGCGCCTGGACCGAACCGATGATCGAGCGGCGCTATCGACGCATCGCGGGGAATCTGGATCGCTTCGCGCGCGGCGAACCGCTCGAGAGCGTCGTGCTCCGGCGATAGTCTGCACGGTTGACGCCGGTGGCAGGGTGCATTAACACGGCTGTACGCAACATGGGAGGATCCGAAATGATTCGTGTCGGGCTCATCGCCGCGGGGTTCATGGGAAAGAACCATTTCAATCAGTACGAGAAGCTCACGTCGCGTGCGAAGGTCGTCGCCCTCTGCGACAAGGAGCCTGATCGCCGGTCGGGTGACTGGTCCAAGGTCGGCGGGAACGTCGCAGATGCTCAGGGGTCGCGCCGCGACCTGACCGGTATCCGCCAGTACGCCGACTGGCACGAACTCATCGCCGACCCGAATGTCGACATGGTGGATATCTGCGCCCCGACGTACCTGCACCGCGAGATGTCGATCGCGGCCCTCCAGGCGGGCAAGCATGTCCTCTGTGAAAAGCCGATGGCCCTCAGCGTCGAGGACTGCGACGCGGTCCTCGCGGCCGCCAAGTCCGCCCGCGGCAAGTTCATGATCGCACAGGTGATCCGCTTCTGGCCCGAGTACGTCTTCCTCAAGGGGCTGGTCGAGAAGAAAACGTACGGCGCCCTCCAGGCGGTACATTTGCGGCGCCAGGCGTCGACGCCCGACTACTCACTCAACAACTGGATCCTGGACGCGTCCCTCTCCGGCGGCGCCATCCTCGACCTGCACGTGCACGACGTCGATTACGGCGTCTACCTGCTGGGCAAGCCGACGGCCGTCACCGCGCAGGCGACACAGCGCGTCCCCGGCAGCTTCGATCGCGTGGAGGCCCTCTGGCACTACGGCAACGGGCAACTCGTCAACATCGAGGGCTACTGGGACATGCCCGCGGGCTTCGGCTTCAACATGGGAATCACGGCGCGCTTCGAGAAGGCAGCGCTCGCCTTTGACCTGGGCAAGCCCCTCACCATCTACCAGGAGGGCAAGGAGCCCGAGACGCCGAAGATGCCCGAGCCTGCTGACGGTTACTTCGCCGAGATCGCGTACTTCCTCGACTGCATCGAGCGGAACGTCACGCCATCCATCAGCACGCCGGCCCAGAGCCGCGACGCAGTCATGATCGCCCTGGCGGAAAAGCAGAGTGCCATCACCGGTCGCACGGTCACGCTCTGACGGCCCGGCAGACGGCGGCACCTGCTCCGGAATACCGCACCCCGCCTGCTGAAAGACGTCCTGCGGGCGCGGAGATTCCTTGCAGCCGAGTTGAAATCCGCTGCTCACGTTCCATATCGTCATTGACGAGATGCGAGCGGTCCGCATCCCCTTCCGCAGTATGATCGCGGCAGGTCTCGGCCGGTCTGCCTGCGCGGCGGACTCGATTTCAACGCGCCGATACCCATCACCTCTCCACGGGAACCGAGGAACGCGCTCCCCGTCGAGCAGAAAAGTCGGGAGGACGCTATGCAAAGAAGCCGCACGTCACGCAGCCCCATGAGTGCGTGGCTCCTGATCGGGATCACCTCTGTCATGCTCTGCATGGGGCAGGTCTGTGCGTACATCCCCGGCCCCGTCGGCCCGCAAGGGCCCGAGGGTCCTCAGGGTCCGGAAGGCCCACAGGGGCCGCAGGGCGATGAGGGCCCGCAAGGCCCCCAGGGCCCGGAAGGACCACAGGGACCCACCGGACCACAGGGACCCACCGGACCACAGGGACCACAGGGTCCGCAAGGACCTCAAGGCCCCGTGGGTCCACAGGGACCCCAGGGTCCGGTCGGAGCGGAAGGCCCGCAGGGTCCCGAGGGACCGGACGGTCAGCTCCGGATCTACGGTGACGGCTCGGCCGGCGCCCTGAACGTCACTGCGAACGGCGCCCTCGCCGGCCTCGTGCCTGGCGGCAATTACCAGCTCACGGACGTCACCGTCGGTGCGGGCGTGACGCTGACCGTCGCGAGCGGCACCGTCATCCGATGCAACGGCACGTTCACGAACGACGGCACCATCGCGGTCATGACGGGTGTTGCCGGCTCCATGGCGGGCCAGACGGCGGGCACCGGCATCGCGCAGCTCCCCGCAAGCAACGGAACGCAGGGCAGCGCCGGTATCACGGCATCGTGGGGTCCCGGCGGCATCGGCCTGCTGGAGAGCGAAGCGATCAACCTGCTCGCCATCACGCCGGCCGGGGGCGGTGGCGGCGGCGGCAACGGCCTCGACAGCGGCGCGCGCGGCGGCGGCACGATCCTGATCCTTGCGCAGGGCCCGATCGTGAGCAGTGGGCTGATCCAGGCAAACGGCGCGTCGGCATTGACATCGGCGGGCGGTGGCGGCGGCGGTGTCGTCGTTCTGGCATCGAAGACGTCGATCACGCACAGCGGGACGATCACGGCCAGCGGCGGCAGCGGCGGCATCGCCGACAGCACGATCGGCTTTGCGGGCGGGGGCGGTGGCGGCGGAGGGATCGTGCACCTGCTCGCCCCGGCGATCACCGCGACCGGCACGACTGACGTCAGCGGCGGAGGGGGCGGAGCGGCCAGCGGAGCAACCGGCGCGGGCGTGCGTTACGGCGGCGGTGGCGGCGGCGCTTCCGGCGGTGACGGCGGCCCGGGCGGATCGATCCCTCCGGACGGCTCGGCGACCCAGGGCGGCGGCAGCGGAGGTGCAGGCTGGATCTTCCAGACGATTGCCGACCCGACCTCGCTCTTCTGAAAACGGTGGCGTTCCTGCATCGCAGTTCACAGCGCGCCGCAGGGCTGACGACCGCCCGAGGCACGCGCAGTGCTCAGCACCGCGTGGCGTCGGGTCTCACAAGGCTCGACGCCACGCTGCGTCTCTCGCTCTATCAGGTTCCGCTGGAATCCGCTTGCCGGGATGCAGACAGGACTTCCGAGAGATGAAACACGCGGGCGGCCGGCGCGCGAGGCACCGGCCGCCCATTATTGAATTGCTCTTGTCAGTGAGCGACGAGCTTGCGGGCCAGCGTGACGGCGCCGTTCGCGTTGTCGCTGTAGCCGTCGGCGCCGATTTCGTCAGCAAACTCCTGCGTGACCGGCGCACCGCCCACGAGCACCTTGACGTTCTCGCGGAGGCCCGCCTTCCGAATCTCCTCGATCGTCGTTTTCATGAACGGGATGGTCGTCGTCAGCAGGGCCGAGAGCGCCACGATCTCCGGCTTCTTCTCCTGGATCGTCGCGACGAACCGTGCCGGGGCCACGTCCGTGCCGAGGTCGGTCACCTCGAAGCCGCCGCCCTCGAAGAGCGAGGCCACAAGATTCTTGCCGATGTCGTGCAGGTCGCCTTTCACCGTCCCGATCACGACCCGACCCGCCGGCTGGGCGCCGCTGGCCGAGAGCAACGGACGGATCAGCTCCATCGCGCTCTTCATGGTGCGGGCGATGAGGAGCAGCTCGGGGACGAACAGCTCGCACGCCTCGAACATGCGTCCGGCCTCGTTGAGCGCGGGAACCATGTACTTATTCAGGATCTCCTGCGGCTGGACGCCCTGGCTCAGCGCCTCTTTCGTGAGCGCAACCGCGGTCTTGTCGTCCCCCGCCAGGATCGCGTCGTGAAGCTTCTGCAGATCACTCATGGGTCGTTTCCTCGGCAAACGGGCGGATTCACTGGTCTCCGTTGAATTCGTGAACCGCACCCAACATGGCCACGATGTTTTCGACCGGCGTTCCGGCCTGAATGTTGTGAATGGCGTTAAAGACGAATCCGCCGCCGCCTGCGAACGTCTCGCAGCGGCTCAAGACCTGGTCGCGGACCTGTCCCGGCGTGCCGAACGGCAGCAGCTTCTGTGTGTCGATGCCGCCGCCCCAGAAGGTGATGCGCTCGCCGTGATTCGCCTTGAGCGCGCCCGGCTCCATGCCTGAGGCCGAGCACTGCACCGGGTTCAGGATGTCAAAACCGGACTCGATGAACGTCGGGATGAACTTCTCCACCGCCCCGCACGAGTGCTTCATCGTCTTCCATGTCGTGTGGGAGTGGATCCAGTCGTTCACGCGCCGGTAGTACGGCATGTACAGTTCGCGGAGCGTTTCGACCGAGCAGAACGAGGATGTCTGCGTACCGAAATCGGTTCCGCACACCAACACGGCATCGATTGCATCGCCGACAGACGCGTGGATGCGCGCCAGGTTGTCGACGGCGATCTCCGCCTGCCGTTCGAAGATCGCGTGCACGTACGCCGGTCGCTTGACCGTCGTGATGTACCACTCGGCGATGTCCCGGATGCCCTTTGGCCGCTTCATCCAGGGAGCGGGGACGAGGGCGATGTCGCCGAACGCCAGGCCTCCGAATGTCGCGACGACGGCGCGCCCGGTAGACGACGCCCGCTTGACTTCCCTCTGGAAGTGCTGCAGATCCGCCTCGCTGACCGGGCCGAACTCTTCGAGATTGTCGCGCGGGTCGAGCTGTTCCTCGACGACGGGCTCCTGCCGGACGATCGCGTCGAAGTAGAAGCCGTCCTTCGGCATGCGACCGCTCGGGGGCGCCGACAGGTCTCCCTCCGGATAGATCAGTGTGTCGCCGTTCGCATCAACGGTGGTATTGAACCGCCCCGGGACGAGCACCTCGAGGCCGTCGTTCATCCGCCAGGGCTTCCAGTCCGCCGCCGGGAACCCGAACATGGTATTCCGCGGCGGAACGCACACGGTGTCGATGCCCATGGCATCCGCGAGGTCGTCGTCGACCCACCCGAGCATCTGGTACGGTTCGTGGACTTTGACAGGGGTTCGAGACAGGCCGTAGTGCTCACGCAGGGCGGCCACGCGTCCGACATGGATGCCGGTCACCGCCGTCGAGCCAAAATCGATCGGCACACGGTCGGGCTGGCGATGGTCGAGAGTCGACCGTATCCGCTGCCGGCTGGTCATCGCATCCTCGCGCTGCGGGATTCAGATCAGGGTGCCTCGGGAAACGAGCCGTGCGGCCGCCGCCGCAACCGCAGCAGAATAAGAAGGTTGGATGCGTGCGTCAAGCGACCGCGCGCTGGCCGGTCGCCTGACAAAACGTGCGAATTCTCTGCCCGAATCGTATATCGTCGCTGGAGCAGGACGCCCAACGGAACAGGCGGTTGCCGGACCGTGCCGGAGACGTCCGCCCGGCGCGCCAGTGAAGTGGTTACAGAACCGCCCGCGCGAGCCGGAAGTTGACCACGCCGGCCACCTGGTTTCGCTCGTAATCGGTCAGTCCGTAAGTGCAGCGATCGAAGGCGTGGATGATTGCCTCCGCCGAGCCCGCATCGAAGCCCACGAACCGGGCCACGTAAAGAACCTGATCCGCAAACAGATTGGCGTCCGCGACACGACTCATGCTTCAGCCCTCCTGATCCATCATACCTCGGCAGGGAGGGATTTCGCGCGGCAACCGTGAAGTTTTTGCGGGGGCTGATAAAACCCGGCCCCGGACGCGGATAACCGCGCCGGACGTTATCGAATCGGGTGCGTCCCCCTCGAAATCACCGAGGCGGCGAGCCTACGGAGCCCCCGCGTTGCGCGTCGCCGACGGGCGGGTTCCGGCACGGCCACCCAGACGCTCCTGCGCCCTCTCGACATCTGCGATGGCCTGGTCGAGCAGCATGAGCGCGTAATTCTTGTTGTGCATGCCGTTGGCAGTCCGGACCAGCCGGATGTTTTCCCGCGCGCGATCGAGGAGCCGCCCGGCCTCTGTCCAGGCCTCGTCGTGCATCTGCACGGCGGCCCGCCGCTGTTCAGCGCGCTCGAGCAGGCCGGCAGCCTCGTCCTGGCGCGCCTGGATGGCATCTTTCCAGCGCGTGAAGAGCTGTTCGTACTCCGCCCCGTGGCAGCCGCGGCAGGACTCCAGCGTGCCAACGATGACCGCCTCCTGCTTCGGATCCTCGCCGACCTTCGTGTGGCAGGCCTGGCAGTTGGCCCGCGAGCCGGTCATCGGGTTGGGCACCCCCTGGGCGCCCTCGACGTGCCCGCCGCGACCGAGCAGCAGTTCAACCTGCTCGCGGTGGTGGTCGGGATGGCAGTGCTGGCAATCCTGGCGGACGGGAGCAAGCAGGGCCACGGCGTCGTCCGGAGCGGCCACCGGCGTGAGCTTGTGCTCGATCAACTGGTGGCAATCGTTGCAGCGGGCGCGCTGCGCGGCCGCGTGGAGACGGTGGTACTCGCGAACGGTCTCGGTTGTCCGGTTGTCGAAATTCCGGAGGTAGCGGTCCTGGTCGTGGCAGTTCTGGCAGTCGCGGATCGACACCTTCCCGCTGCCGTGGATCAGGTCGCTGTGGCAGCTGATGCAGTTGACGTTTTGCTCGACGATCACCGCGTGGTTCATCGTGACGGCCGGTGAGGTGGTGGTCGCGACCCGGTGCATCCCCGCCCCCTCTCCCGCGTGAACCGCCACATCTCCCTTCGGCGGCTCGTGGCACGTCAGGCAGCGCCCGCTGCCTTCATTGAACGGCTCATTCATGAAATGGCACGTGTAACATGTCGTCATGGCGGACCCGACATGTGTCGCCAGCGTGGAGTTGAACTGGTGACAGCTCGCGCATTTCATGCCGTCGAGTTGGCTCAGACGAACCTCGGTGTGCAGAAGCTCGCCGTAACGGAACACGTCACTGCGCAGCTCCGCCGGCACATCATTCCCGAGCCACTCGGCGAGGCGTTTATTCCGGTCGAGTGCGTGCTCGATCGGCTGTGAGAGCCGTTCCAGCGCAGTGACTCGCTCGGCCCCGATGGATTGCACGAGTTTCGATCGCAGGTCCGCGGTTTCCTTGCGCTTTTCGGTCGCGATCTTGCCCTCCGGGTCCATGTGTTTGGCATGCACGAACGTCACGGTGCCGATCTTCAGTTCGACGTTCATGAACTTGTTGTCACCGTGGCAGCCGCTCGTCAGGCAGCTCGCGTCGTTCACGTGCGCCTTCGGCCGGCCAGCCCCCGCTCGCCCGGAGAAGTAGCTCGCCAGCTGACTGAGGCCACGGAACTTCGCCATCAGTGTGTGCTGTTCTCCGGGCGCGTAGTGGCAGTCCACGCAACGGGCGGAGGCCTTCGTCGCGTGCACGTCCTGTTCCCAGCTCTGGTAATACGGCTCCATGATGTGGCAGGAGCCGCAGAACTGCGGCTGCGAGGTGTAGTGTTCCATCGTGACCGCCGCCGCCCCGCCGAGGAAGACGAAGACGAGCAGCAGGACGCCGATCCACTTCATGCGCCGGCGCCATTTGCTGACGCGCGGGGCCGCCGGCGGCTGCGGAGCCGCCTGGGCGCCGGGAGTTTCGCTCATTGTTCTGCCCTTTTACCGGCCGCCACGCCGCGATGGGTCGTGGTAATACAGGAAACGCCTCAGACCGTCCGCGCCATGGCATGACGCGCACAGGTTCGATGCTTCGTATGGCCGCACCATCGGCTTGAGCGAGCGCAGCTCCTCGATGGGCAGCACTTCACCGGGCTCCGGCATGCCGGGCCCGCGCGGCAGACCGTGCGGGAGGTGACAAGTGGCGCACGTGATCCGGCCGTCAGCTCCAAGTGTACCCGTTTCACCCGCCAGTGGCATAAAGCCCGGCGCGTCGGGCGCAGCGACGTTCCGCATCGGCACCGCCGGATGGACGGTCGGCGTGATCCTCGGACCGGTGCCCGTGGGCCCGTGGCAGCCCATGCAGTGCTGCTGGTCGGGCGGATACGCAGCCCCCCCGACCGGCCCCGCCCACATGCCTTCCGACATCCCGGGCCGCGCGTGCGTCGAATGGCACGGCCCGCAGGTGGTCATGAATGCCGCGGCATCGCCGCCCGACAGGTTCGCCTTGAGAATGGCCTCGCTGTGGAGGCTGTCCTGCAGTGGGCGGGCGTTGGCATGGCACGTGACACACATGGCGGATGGACCGCCGTTACCGCTCGTCCGCAGGAGGTCCTGCTGGTTTCCGGCGCCGCCATGCGGATCGTGACACGTCGAGCACGCCACGAAGCCGTCCTTCGACTGTCGCGCATGCGCGTCGAAGAGCGGCAAGGGTGTCCCGGCGGCCTGGGCGACGGTCGCCGTCGCCGGTCCTGACGGATGGCGCAACTCGCCGCCCGTTTCGTGCGCGGCCAGACCTCCGGCGCGGTGGCAGGCGACGCACATTTCGTTCGGACCCGCGGGCGTGTCCTTCGTCGCCGTCCAAAGCGCCGGGCCGGGCGCGTTGTGAATCCCGTGACAAAAACCGCACTTACCGGCGACATCCGCCTCGCGACCGCGCGCGTTCTTCAGGGAGGTCCCGGTGAAATCGTGCGGCTCGCCGAAGCCGGCCATCTTGTCGCCGTGGCAGGCGGAGCAGAGCGCGTCGGGCTTCGTCCGCAGGAAGTGCGCCTGCGAGGTCTTGTGTGGGTTGTGGCACGTGAGGCACGCGAGCGTGCGCGGGCCACCCTGCTCGCCTGGAGGCAGGTAGAGCTCGAGATTGGCACCGCGGGGGAGATTCTCCGGATGAATGTCGCTCGGATGGCTGAACGGCAGACCGGTCTTGTTCTCGGCGCACTCCCCTTCCTGGTGGCACGTCGCGCAGAGCCCGGTCGGATCCAGCTTCTGTGGAGCCGGCCGGCGTGCGAACTGGTGGAAGCTGTGGCACGCTCCGCACGGACCGCTGACCTCCGGTGTCTGACCGAGGCGGTTGCGCTCCTGGGGAGCGCTGCGGCGAAGATCGTGCAGCGTTCCGAACATCTCGCGGTTGTCCGGGTGGCACCGCAGGCACAGGTCACTGTCGTGCAGTGTGTCCGCGAGCATCGCCCGCCCCGCCATGCCGTGGTGGAGCTTGTGGCACGAGAGGCAGATCAGCGTCTCACCCGGACCCGTCTTGGTGCCCATGTCGCGGATCGCCTGCCGCATCGCATCCGAGGTGAGAGGCGGGTTCTGCGGGTGCTCGCGACCGACATCCGGGCGCCAGAGCCCGGGGCGCATCTGCGTGTGGCAGGTCAGGCACAGTTGGCTGCTCTCGGTGCCCATGACGAGCAGGTAATCCGCCTGGCTGCCGTGCGGCGTGTGGCAGGTCTGGCAGATCAGGCGCTGCGGATCCGGTCCACGTTCCGCGCCGGCGGCCACCAGCTTGTCGGGCACGGGAAACGGCATGCCGCCAACCGGATGCGTGCCGAGTTCCGGGCCCTTGGCGTACTGCGCATGACACATCTGGCAGAGTTGGCTGGCGTCGTTCTGCACGCGAAGGAAGACGGCCGTCGCGATCGTCTCGGGGCCCGAGCCCGTGTGCGCCGTGTGGCACGTGCGGCAGTCGATCTTCCCGTCTTTGAGCGGCAGACTTCGCGGAATCTCCATATCTTTCGGCGGTTCGATCCCGGTGCGGTGGCCGTGCTCGACCCAGACGCGCCGCCGGTCATCGCCGACGCCTCCGTCATGGCAACCCAGGCACGTGTCGCTCTCGGACACCGTCAGCTCGGTCGGGCGATCCATCAGCGTGATGGCGCCCGGACGGCGGAATGAATCAATCCACGCGATGTGGCAGACGGCACAGTCCCGCGCGCTGCTCGCCTGCAGAGCCTGCGCGAGAGCTCTCCCGGTAGAGCAACACGTGACGGCGACGCCTGCGACGAGGAGGACACCCGGCCAGTGACGCCCGAACCGGCGCATCATCGCCTCCCCTCTGCCGGCGCGCTGGCGGTTGTTCCCATCTCGACGGTGGCAACGCGGTCGGCCCGCAGTTCAACAACCAGCAGGCGTCCCCGCCCGTCGAAACACATGCCCATCGGATGCTGGAACCGCAGCAGGTTGCCGCTGCCGTCGGTCAGCACGCCCACGAGATCGCCGCGCGGGCCAAAGACCTGCACGACGTTGAGCGTCGAGTCACCCACGTAGATCCGACCGCTGGCATCCACGGCGAGGCCCTTCGGACGATACAGCTGCCCGAGTTCGACGCCCCACCGCCCGACCTGCCCCGCCCATTGCTCGCGCGGGCTCAGCCGTTGGACGCGCGCGCCGATCGCTTCGGTGATCAACACGTAGCCGTCCGCCCCGATCACCGCCATGAACGGCCAGCGGAACTGCCCGAGCGCTTCGCCGAAGCGCCCCATGGCCCGCATCTCGCCGGTCGCGTTGTCGCGGATCAGCAGGCGATGGTTGTTGTTGTCCACGATGTACGCCCGCGACCCGTCGGCGCTCACCGCGAGATCCGTCGGTTCCGGGGCGTGAGCCGCCTCCGGCAGCGTGAAGCTGGCGGGTTCTCCTTCGGGCGGCAGGATGATGACACGACCGTTTCCGGAGTCGGCGATCCACAACCGGCCCTGCTCGTCCGTGCTGACGCCCACCGGGCGACGGAGCGGGACCCCCACGGACTCGGTGATCGCCGAGTCGAGTTGCCCGTCCGGCAGGAAACGCAGCACACGATCATTCGCACCGTCAGCCACGACGATGCGCTGCTTCGCATCGATCGCCACGTCCGTCGGCATGTGCATCGGCTGCGTGGTCGGCGCGGCGATCGCGCCCGTGACCCGCGCGGAGATCCGGCGGTCCGCGGGGATCGGGGCGCCGGCGCGCGCGGTCGCACAGAGTGCGAGCGTGCAGGCGGTGAGCATGGCGGCGTTACGGCGCATTCCGCTCCTCCGCGATCCGCGGCATGTGGAAAGGCTGGCCCTTCTCGATCCTGAGCACGCGGTCGACCGTCAGGCTGCTCTGCAGCGCCTCGATGCGGCTCGCGGGATAGCCCAGCTTCTCGAAGTCGATCAGTGTCGGGCTTGCGGAATGGCACGGCGCACACAGTGCACCCGCGGGGCGGACACCCTTGTGAACTTTGTCGAGCAGTTTTCGTCCTTCCGGAGCCGCCGGGCTGGCGCGGGCTGCGAGATACTCGCGGGTGGCAGCCAGGTTCTCCGGCGTGGTGGACCGCAGCAGTTCGTCATCGTGGAACAGCGCGATTTTCGCGTTGTATTCACCGTGCACGTGCAGGCGGATGCCGACGCGCATGTCGTCGATGACGCTGCGCCACGCACGGCTTCCCACGTAACTCGTATCCAGCCGCAGACGCCACTCGCGGAGCTGCCGATTCTCTCCGGAGTCCTCGATCGCCTCGCCCAGCAGGACGAGCAGCCGACTGTGAAGCGCCTGCTCCTGACCGGCTTCGATGGTGGTCGTTTTGTCGAAGACGTCGGCGATCTGCAGCACGGCCGGCGGCGTCGATCGCGGCTGTCGCTCAGGCAGGCCGAGCCAGCGCGCGGTCTCGTACCGGGACGCATCCTCCGCGTGACACACCATGCAGTCGACGAACGTCGCGTGCATGTTGAGGAACGCCCGCACCTCGACCCGCCTCGCGTGCGGCAGCGGCGCGTGGCAACCGGATGTCGTGCAGCCATTGCCCGGGTCGGCCTGGAACCAGTTCGGGATGAGGTGGAAGTGCGCGAGCGGCCCCCGCGGCCGAAGCTCGCCGGACTCGTGCCCGCCGGGCGCCTGTGACGTCACCGCCAGCAGGCGTGCATCCAGGCGCCGCGGGATCTCAACGATCTCGATCGGCGCCGTCTGGTGCGAGAAGAGCACACCGAACAGGAAACGGATCGACACGAAGCAGACCAGCGCGCAGAAGCAGAAGAGGCCCACCGCGTAGATTCGTCGCAGAACCGTCTGTGCAATCAGACCGGGCGTCCAAGACACGACCGGCGCGGGGTCCGGTGCCACCTTGAATCGGGCGGCAAGATCCTCGATCTCGCCTCGATGTCCTTCGACCAGTTCGGCCGCCGGGACGTCGCCGGTGACGGTCCCGGGCGAAACCGGGAAGACGGCTGGAGCGAGAATTACCGAGAAGATGTGGACGACCGCGATGTAGATGAATGCCAGGTATGCCTCATCCGAGTGGATGATGAACGCGAAATTGAGAATCCGCCCGGAGACGAACTCCGAGATGTCCTGCGTCCCCCAGAGAGCCAGGCCGCTGAGGCCCATCACCGGCATGCCCCAGAAAACGGCCCAGTACTCGAACTTCTGCATGAAGTTGTAGTGGCCGAAGCGCGGACGCTCGCGCCGGAGGAAAAGCAGGTATCCGAAAAGCTCCCCAAACTGCTTGAAATCCTGCGGGGTGAGCATCATCGGAGAGAACAGCAGCATCTTCCAGATCGGTTCGCGCTCACCCCGGGCCCGGCTCTCCCGCACGCGGCGGATGAAGGCAAACAGCAGGTACACGAGGTGATACGCGAAGGCCGCCATCAGGACGACGCCGCAGACGCGGTGCAGGAACCGTGCTGTCGCCAGCCCGCCCATCGGGGCGATCACCCGCTCCGCCCACTGCGCGTCGGCGAACTTGATCGGCATGCCGGTGACAACGAGCGCCGTGAAGAACACCGCGAGCATCCAGTGCTGCACCCGCTGGTGGGGTGTCATCCGCATCAGGAGGCGGCGCGCCTCGGGAATTTCGAGCAGCTTGCGGGCGGTCCGGACAAGCGCCTCGTGGTGCGGGTCGCGCCGGCGGACCACGATGTTGAGCAGTTCGAGCATGATCATCACGAAGAAGATGATCATCACGACCGCGGTCAGCGAGACGAACATGGCCGCCACGTAGAACTCGGGCGTGCGGGCCTGCGGGTCAAGGTTCAGGTGAACGGCCGCCTCGCTCATACCCGGCGGCGCGCCCGGGTGGCACTGCGTCGTGCGGCAGGTGCTGGGGAGACGGCCCTCGTTGATCGATGATTCCGGGTCCGTCTTGAGCAGCATCGCGTGGACGTCGCCCTCCTGCGATGCATGGCAGTCCAGGCAGTTGGCCGTCTCCGTGCTGCCGAGCAGGTTTGCCTTGCCGTGGAAACTGTGAAGATAGCTCGCGACGGCGTCGTGGCTGCCGATCTGCGCGATCACCTTCGGGTCACTGTGACACACCGCGCAGACCTGCGCGAGCTGGCGCATCGGGCGGCTCGGCCGCAGTCGGGCGCCGATGTGCTCCGCGTAGTATTTCACGTCCGCCGGCATGCCCTCGCCGTGGCACATTTCGCAGCGCGTCGTCAGGCCCCCCTGGCCGATTGGTCGCGCGAGCTGGCTGACGTCCTGAAAAACGGGTTCATCGTGGCAGTAGAGGCAATTCGATTGACCCGGACGCAGCAATGGCGGGTCGAACGGGAGGTCCCGGAGGCGGGCCGCGCCATGGGCGCTGCGATCAAGGGCGTCCGCGACCCGCTGGTGGCTGAACTGCAGTTCCACGCCGCTTGAAGGAACGATGTGGCACGTCTGCGTGCAATCGACGGGGGTCCGCACCTGGTGCGGAACGACCAATACTTCGTCGCTGCGATGGCAGGAGGTACAGCGGAGGCGTGCGTGCGCACCCTGGCGCTCGGTGAAATACTCCACACTGCAGAAAAACAGCCGCATTTCACCGGTTGCGGTGTCCAGGCGGCTCAAACCGCGGAACCGGTGACAGAGAAGGCAGTTTTCGGGGTCCGTCTGGAGCGAGAGGTAGCTCGTCGGGGGCTCCAGCACCGGCGCGGACGCCGTCACCGTCGTCTGCGCGCCGGCCATCGTGGCAAACAGCAGCGCAGCCCCGACTGCAGTCCCCATCCGGGGCGTAACAGCATGAAACGGGGTAAAAACGCCATGGCCCGAGCACCCCAACTTGCGGACGACGTTCATTTCAGCGCGCATGGCCCGGCTCCAGCATCTGGGGCATCTGGAACGTGCCCCCCTCCCGCATCCGCTGAATCATCCCCGCAATCGGACTGCTCTCGATAGCCCCGATGCGCTCCGGCGGGTATCCCAGTGACGCGTAGTCGAGCCGGCGAGGCTCTCCCGAATGACACGACAGACACGCCTCGGGCTTGGCCAGCACCTTCGCATGGATCTCCTTCTGGATCCGGTCGCGATCCGGCCCGTCGGCCGCCATGTACCGCTCGGCCGCCGCCACGAGCTCACGGTACCGCTGCTGCATGCCGGCCGCCTCATCCAGCGGCGTCAGCTTCGCGCCGTAGTCGCCGCGCATGTGGTTTGCCAGGGACGTCCGGACCTGTTCGACACTGTGGCGCCACATCGGGCTCCCCGGCTCGGACGTATTGATCTGGACGAGCAGGTAGTCCAGCACGGGGTCCTTCGCCACTGCATTGATCGACGTCAGCAGCAAAACAATGCGTGGATGCACATCTGCGGGTTGCGAGGCGACCTGCGCGGTCTGCTCTTCGAGCAATCGCGCGAGTTGCAGCAGCGCCGGCGCGTCCTGGCGCTGGCCTGTGCGAATATCTACCCAGGAGGCCGCGGCGGGCGTCGTTGGATCCGCATCGTGGCACATGCTGCAGCTCAGGAAGGTCGCGTGGAAATTCGCGAAAGCCCGCGTCTCCTTGCTGCGGGCGTGCGGCAGCGATGAATGGCACCCGCTGATGACGCAGCCGTTCATCGGATCCGGGTGCGCCCACGTCCCCACCTCGTGGTACCGCCCCACCGGCGGGCGCGGCGCCGCGGCCGTCTCGCGGAGCTTGTCCGCGTGGAGGACGCCGGGATCGAGCTCGACCCGGCGGTCGAGCAGACGCTGGGGCACATCCACGGGTCTCAAAACCGTGCGTACCAGGTAGGCGATCGCCGTGTAACCGGTCCAGAGCACGACCAGCAGGATCGCCAGCGCGTAGAAGCGGACGATGATCGTCTTGATCCAGCTCAGGAGGCCTGAGCGGTTCCCGTGTGCGCCGGCCGAAGCGGTGTGGGCGTCAGCCATGGCTTGCCTCCCCTCTCGGCTGAATACCGATCTCGCGTGCGGTGTCCAGCACCATCCCCGCGTGCGCTTCCGCGAGTTCCTCGCTCGGCGTATCGCCGTCGAACATGGCCCGTGAGAGCGGGAATACGACTGGTGAGAAGATCACGCCGATCATGTGCATGATGCCCACGTGCAGGAGCGCCAGAAACGCCTCGAACGCGTGCACCACCATGGCGATGGTAAGCACGCGGCCCGTCATGTACGTCGTCGTCCAGGCGTTGGCCCACATCAGAATACCCGTAACCCCCAGCAGTACGCTGCCCCAGAAAACGCCGAAATACTCGAATTTCTCCTTCAAGCTGAACCGCCCGAGATCCGGGCGCTCCTTCCTGAGGAAGAGCAGGTAGCCGATCTGCTGGAACAACTGCCGGATATCCTGCGGATTGGTGATCATCGGCAGGTCGAGAATCGTGCGAAGCCAGCTCGCACCCGTGCGGCGTTTCTTCTGCACCGCGGTGATCAGCACGTACACCATGTGATACCCCATGCCAGCCACCAGCACCGCTCCGGCCCAGTGGTGGATCACGCGGGCGAGACTGACTCCGCCAAACAGAGCAATCAGCCATTTCGCCCAGTCGCGGTCGGCAAAGCGGATGGGGAATCCCGTGAGCACGAGCAGGATGAACGTGATCGCCAGCACCCAGTGCTGCAACCGCTGATGAACCGTGAAACGCGTGAGCGCCTGGCGCCCCCGCGGGTCGTTCTTGAGCCGGTCGGCCAGGTTGTGCAACTCGTCCATCCGCGGATCGTGCCGACCGATCGCCATGTGGAACATTTCGAGCGCCTGCAGCACGAGCGACGGCCCGAACGTGAAAAGGATCAACACGACGAACAGCAGCGCGATGAAGTACTCGATCCCTCGGCTGGTCGCGATCTGCAGGTGAACGGCGGCCGTCGACACACGATGCCCGGCCGTCGGATGACAGGCGGCGCTCCGGCACGTGTCTGGCAGCTTGCCCGGGCTGGTCGGCGACTCCGCATTTTGCTGCGACAGCATCAGATGGACGTTATGCAGTTCCGGTGCGTGGCAGTCGAGGCATCCCGCGGTAGCCTCGTCGCCGAGCAGCATCGCGCGCCCGTGGAAGCTTCGCAGGTAGCTGGCCGACGCGTCGTGGAGTTCGAATGTCTTCTGAATGCTCTGTTCACTGTGACACAAGGCACAGACACGAACCAGGTCTTCGTTCGAGCGGGACTGCCGGCTCCGCGCGTGCACGTGCCAGTACATGAACTGCGGATCCATTGACAGCGGCAGTTGTTCGCCGTGGCAGGTCTGGCAGCGCTGGACCGGCGCCTCGTGCATCAGCCAACTGCCTTCCGCCCGCCGGAACACCGGTTGATCGTGACAGAGCAGGCAGCGTGACTGCCCCGCGCGGAGCGGCTTTCCGAGCAGTTCGTTACAGCGATCGAGCACGTCATCCGTGTGCACCGACTGCTGGAGCATGCCGTGGGTGCGATCGTGCGAGAACTGGACCTCGATCTGGCCCGGAGCGGACAGGTGGCAGACGGTCGTGCAGTTCACCGGACTGACCGGTTTGTGCGGGATCACGCCAACTTCTTCACGCGGATGGCAGTCGGAGCAGCGTAGTCGCGCGTGCGGGCCGAGCGAGCGATCGTAGTAATCCGGGTCGACGTGATACAGGTGCAGGCTGCCGGACTTGTCGTCCACTCGCCCCAGGCCCCGGTACCGGTGGCACATCAGACAGTTCTCGGGGTCCGCCGCGCGGACGTCGCCCGCGGCCAGCAGCACCAGCGCCGTCAGCAGCACCGGTTGCACGCTACTTGTCATGACACGCATGACACACTTCCTTACCGAGGCCGCGGAGCGGCAGGTTCATGGGTTGATTCTCGGGAGTGGCCCACAGCGACGGCGGCTGCGCGCCGGTGGCGAGGATGCTCTCCGACGGAAATACTCCCTTTTGATGCGGGTTATGGCACGTTGAGCAGACGATACGTCCATCCGGCCAGAGTGGCAGACGAGACGGCCACGCACCTGTGTCGCCGGCGGCATTCTGGCGCTCAGACGGGACGGGCGCGCCGGCAGGGACCGCCTCTGCCGCCACCATGTACGCCCGGCGCTTCGCATCGACCGGATGGCCGATGTGGCCGGGATCGAAGTAATCTACGTGCTGGCCGTGGCAGCCGAGGCACAGCGTGATTGGATCGCCGCGCAGGCCCGACTTCCCAGTGCGGACGGCCGGTATGCCCTTCGAGTAATCCTGCGTGTGGCAGAACGAGCAGGCCTGCGCATCTGGCGTGCCGTCCGCCTTGAGCATGGCGTGCGGATTGTACTTGCGATGCTCCGCGGTGGTGGTGTGGCATGCACCACAGAACGCAGTGAAATTCGTCGAGGCGCCGCGGATGAAAAACGGGTTCTCCTTCGGACGCCCACCCACGCGGTGGCCGCTCCGGCGGATGTCGTGACACGTCGCACAGCCAAGCCTGCCGCCCGTGGCGGGCCAGCCCTCCGGCGGCGTCATCCCGGTGCCCTTGAACGACCGCCCGACCGGGTGCCGCTCCATCGGGGCCTTGCGCCCGTCGTGACACGCCAGACAAACGGCATCGACGCGCTCCGGCGGAATCGACTGGGGACGGTCTTCGCGCATCTCGTGGCAGTGTGCGCATCCGGTGGCGCTCCAGTGCGGATTGACGACCTCCGCAGGCCCATGGGACGGCCGGGTTGCGGGCGCCGGGCGCGGATCTGACGATGCCGCGGAACCCACACCCCGCGCGAGGACGGCGATCACGACGGCCATCGCACCGGCGAGCAGCGCGCTACGGGGCATGCGCCACCTCCGCTGCCTTCTCGCCGATCCCGATCAGCACGAGCGATCGCGCGCCGAGCGCATCCGAGACAATGACGTATTCCGCGGACAGCTCCCAACCGCGCGCCTGCAACTGGGGCTCGATGACCGGCAGATCCGAGGGCTGCAGCGCCAGGACGGAAGCCGGCAGCGTCCACCCGCTCCATACCCCCTGCTGCTCGTGGATTTCCGACAGGTACGTGCCGTCCGCGCGGAACATCACCAGGGACTGCCGCGCGGCATCAGTCACGAGCACCAGGCCCGCGGAGGTGCAGCAGACCTGCTTGGGCCGCACGAACTGCCCCGCCTGACGACCTGGTGAGCCAATCGGCGCGAGCCATTCCCCGGCCGGCGTCAGCCGAAAGATCATGCCGTGCAGGGAATCCACAATGAGAAGCACACTGTCGGGCGTGAATGCCAGGCCCGTGGGCGCCGCAATGGGCCGGCCGTGCCGCGGACCCGTGATGGGCGCGAACCACCGGCCGGCATCGAGGTCGTATACCTCGACACGGTGGTTCCCGATGTCGCCGACGTACAGGCGACCTTCACGGATCGCCAGCGCAGCGGGGCGGAACGTCCGCCGTGGTTCATCCGACGGAATCAGCTCCTGCAAGAACTTTCCGCCAGAATCGTAGACAAGGACCGATCGCGTCGTTGTATCCGCCACGTACACGCGGCCATCCGGTCCGGCCAGGATGTCCACGGGGCAGCGCGGGGGATGGTCCGGATCAGCCCACCCGCGCGTTCGCCCGGCGTTCGAGTCGAACTGGATCACGTCCGCTCGGCCCTGGTCGCAGATCAGCAACTGGTCGCCGATGCGGGTCAGGCCCTGCGGGTTGCGGAGGATCGGACGTCTCTCGCGGGTCGGGCCATAGAGCAGCATCTGCAGGGCCGGCGTGGTTTCGCTGCGCGGGAGCAGTTCTCCGATCGCGCCGTAGACGATCACACGCGGCGACGTTTCGGTGGCCCGGAGGGTCACCGGCGTCCACGCCTCCGTACCCGCGCGCGGCGACTGGCAGCCCGCGATCAGCAGGAGGATCGCCGCGAACTGGCTGGCCGCCCTCACTTGATGTGACATGTCAGACACAGTTGGCTACGCCTGTTGGTCACCGTGAGCATCGCCGGAAGACCCGTCTCGTTATGCGGATCGTGGCACGAGATACACTCAATCCGTCCCTCCGGCAGCCGGATGTTGCGGGCCTCGGCGAACGCCTGCGGATGATACTCGCGACGGTCCGCTGATGGATACGGGATGCCGATCGGGTGATCCCGCCACGCAAAGCCGTCGGGCACATGGAATCCCTCGCGCACGCCGGCCAGGAGGGCGTGAGACGAGCCGATGGTGGACGTCGCCATGGTCCCGTCGTGGCACCCCAGGCAGATCAGGCTCGTCGGGCCCGGCGTGTACCGCCCGGGCACGAACACCTTGCGCTGGCCGCCAATACGGAAGAGCTCAACCGCTGGCTGCGTGGACGGCTGCGTGGCAGTCGTACGGACCGCCTGCACGTGCGGCACGTGGCACGCGCTGCACGCGTTGCCGAACCCGCCTGTCACCTCCGTGAAATCGTGAGCGGTGCCCACCGTACCCTTGCTGTAGCGACGGCCCCAGTCCGTGTTTTCCCAGTGCGGAATGCGCCGCACCGGCCTGTCCTGCGCGAGTGCCAGGAGGGCCAGCACGAGCACCGCCGCGGTTGTCCAGATCGCCTTCATGGCACACCTCTAACGGCTGTACTCGAAGCGGACGTGCACGACTCCGTGACAGGTCAGCGTGCAACTGCCCCGGTAGCGGCCGAGATCTTCGAATTCCACCCGCGCCCCGATGCCGCCGCCGGCGGGCGTCACGACGGAGCGGTCGAAGTTGATCAGGTTGCTGTGATTGCGGCTGTTTCCCTGCGCCCGGCTGATGCCGTGGGCATCGTGGCAGGCGGCGCACGACGCGCGTCCACGCACCACGTGTTCGCTGTGCAGCGGGAAACTCTCGTCGTTCAAGATGCTCTGCCGGTCGTGGCAGCGGTAGCAGAGGGCATACGCCTGCGGGCTCTCCAGCGTGAAGTCGGACGTTTCGTAGTTGGCGATCAGCAGCGGGGAATAGATCGACCCGTGCGGCCCGGCCATTCCGCCGCCAACGCGCAGCGTGCCGACCGCGATCCCCTGGTCTGCCTGGTCCGAATTGTGGCAGTCCGTGCAACGCATGGTCGCCCCGACGCGCCACGGCGACTTGAGGCTGACGACGTCCGGATTGTTGCGCGGGCCGAGCACCGGGTGATACGACGGGTTGTTCGTCTGAAACTCGAGCCGCGTGTTGGTCTGGGTGATCTCGCGGATGATCTCGCCCTGCCGCGGACGGTTCAGCGAGTCCGCGTGGCACTTGAAGCACACCTCGTACTCGAACCGCGATCGTTCGACGACTCGGCCGGCCCGGTCGATGCCCTTCACGAACTGCAGCGTCGTATCCACGAGCCCACGCGTCGGCTGATTCACTGTCCGCACCAGGTCCAAGGACGACGCGTGCGGATTGTGGCAGTCCTGGCATTCCACGTGGCGCACCATCAGGCGCGGGTCTTCCGTCGGGTCGTGGCGCCCGTCGTACCGCCAGACGGGGTGTGCGCTTGGCTTGCGAACCTCGCTGGAGATGTTGCTCTTCGCAACGCTCCCGTTGTGGCAGTTCAGGCAGTTGTCTTCCTCACGGCTGAACCGCAGCAGCCGCTCGTGCTCCGTGGCGCCGTGGATCTTGTGGCAGTTTCCGCACGCGTTGTCGGCGACGGTGTGATACGGCAGCACCTCGCGCGGATCCACCGCCCTCCCGACAATCCGGGCCGTGCTGACGGCATGCGCCGAGGTGCGCCACCCGTCCATGTCGTGGCACGAGAGGCAGATGGTGGATTTCACGTCTGGCATGCGCAGGAAGTTGCCCAGGCTGTTGTTGTGCGGATCGTGGCAGGTCGTGCAATGCACTTCGCTGTGCCTGCCGAGCGGGAGTTCCTTCGAGATCAGGTCCGGGTTCTTCAGTTGGTGATCCCGCGCCGCCAGGGCACGATCAAAGCGGAAACCGATCGGGTGATCGTCTGAAAGGTCGTGCGTCAGATCGCTCCGCCCGGGCGGGATCGTCCGCTGCGTCATGATGACCGGGTCGTTCGGCGGGCGGCTGGCGAGCAGACCGAGCGCGAGCGAGCCGTCGTGGCAGCTCAGGCACATCTTTGACGGCCCGCTCGGCTGGTCAATGCGGGCGTCGGTCGTCGAGCTCTCGTAAATCCGGTAGTGCGTCGGCGGCATCACCCGGTTCCACAGCGGGCGCTGGCCGGTGGCGTTGTGCGGTGCGTGGCAGAAGATGCATACCTGCTCTTCGTTGAAGGCGTGGATCGGGCCCGGCCCGCTGACGCTCAGGTCGTGCGGCGAACCGACGATGCTCTGCTGATGCTGCTGCCCCAGCGCGCAGCACGCGAACACCGTCAGGCCGGACACGGAAATGACAATGATCGTCCGTCTCTTCATTGCAGGAGCTCAAACACCTGGACCCGCGCGTTGTGCGTGTCCGCAACCCACATCCGCCGCCGCGCGTCGATGCACACGCCCGCCGGCAGCCAGAATTCACCCGGCCCGTGCCCCTCGCGCCCGAGGGCCATCAGAAGCTGGCCCTCCGGCGTGAATGCCTGCAGATTCTCAAAGTGGGCGTCGACCACCCACGCGTTGCCATCCGGGCCGAGCGCGATGCCTTTTGGCAGCGCCAGGTCCCCGGCGGCATCCCCTTTTGAGCCGAACGTCCCCAGGTGCGTGCCGTCAATCGAGAAATGCTGCACCCGGAAGTTCAGCGAATCGACAACGAACAGCGTGCCGTCGGGCGCACACGCCAGGTGTGTCGGGCAGTTGAACTGCGCCGGACCGGCGCCGTGCCCGCCGTACTGCAGGGCAACCTTACCCTCGCGATCGAACGCCAGCACCGCGTGGGCGCCCGCATCGCTCACGTAGCAGAGCTCGTTCGCGGCGCAGTACGCCAGGCCGGCCGGACGCTTCAAATCGTCCGTCCCGATCCACTGCTCTCGGCCGCCCGTACCCAGGACGGCAATCGCGTGCAGGCGCGAATCCGCGACCCACAACACTTCTCCGACCCAAAGGACAGCCACCGGCGACTCGAATCGCCGGGCGGGCGAACCGCCCTGCTCGCGGCGCTCGTACGCCTGCGTCCGAAGGTTGAACAGGTGCACGCACATCGCGCCGGTGTCGGCCACGGCGACGCGATCACCGTCCGCATGCACCGCCACCGCGTGGGGCGCGATCAGCGGAGACGGCGGTCGCGGCCCGTGAATCAACTCGTCCCATGTCTGCCCGAACGTCTTTTCCGGGTGGAAATCGGCGCTGCTGCGAATCTCACCGAGGTAGCGCACGCGCGCCTGGTCCGGCGCCGGCGGCCACACGATCTCGGGCTCCGGCGGCACGAGCAGCGGCCGCGCCGGTGCCGCACATCCGGCACCCAGCACCAGCAGCAGAAGTGGCATCGTGCGCCGCCTCACCAATCCTCCTCCGCTCCCGGCAGCAAGTGTGAGAGATCGCGCTTGACGTTCAGAAAGATCCCGAACCCGTGCTCGCGGTTCTCGACGACCGACAGGAGGTCATATTCGAGATCGAGTTCCACCGTCAGGTAACCCTTCGTGTACTTGAACCCGCAGGCAAGATCGACGCCGGTCGTGTCGCCGCGCACGTCATCGCAGATCCGGCGAAACTCCGCTCCCGTGTTGAGGGACAGCAGGTCCGTGACGTCCACGCGGTCCTTGACGTTGACGTCGAAGAACCACACGCGGCGTTTGTCATACCCGCCTTCGAACCGGTAGAACGACAGCTCGCCGTTCATGTCCAGCGAGTGCGGCCGGCTGCGGAGCAGGTTGGCCGAACCGGTCAGGTGCCAGGCATCGTACGGCTCGACCGAATCGTCGAAGATCTCGTACTCCGTCCCGACGCCCCACCGCTCCCGGCCGTAACGCACGCCGAGCCGGTGCCGGTCCTGGTTGTCACGGGCCAGCGGCGTCCCCCATGACTGCCGGTCCACCTCCTGCGTGCGTGTTTCGAGGTAGTAATACGGCGTGAGCCCGAACGGAAACGCGTGCTCGACGCGGAAGTCCGCCCGGTACGAATCCACCTTGGCTTCGGCGGGCACGGTGTACTGGTAGTCGAAGTAGACGACGTCCCCCTCGGCAATGCGGCCCCAGGGGATGCGGTTGATGGATGCCGTCCCGCGCACGATCGTCACGATGTAGTCTGTCCCCTGCACGTAGATCCGCCGGTACTTCTCGTCGTGCGCGATCACCGTGCTGAGGATCACGTTGCGCTGCCGCAGGAACACCGGGCGGACCGCGCCGAGCGTGTGCGCCTCGCCGCGGACGTACCGCCGCCCCGCGTCGCCCGTGGTGATCGCCGTGTCGTAGCCGACGTTCAGATCCGCCGAGAAGTCGCCCAGTGAGCTCTTCTTGAGGTAGGTCACCTCGCCGGATACCCCGTATTGCTGCGTCTCGACATCGCGGTCCACCCGCTCGTACAGGCCGAAACCGCTCAGACTGAAACGCCAGTTGTCGTTGGGCGTGTAGAGCCCCTGCCCGTCGAGCTGGTGCTGTGACAGGCGGATCGCATCCTGCTCGGTACGGTAGTAGCCGTACCGCCAGATCGACTTGAGCTTGTCGGTGTGCTGCAGCGTCAGGCGCGGCGCAATTTCGAGTTCGTCCCGGGGCAGGTCGCCCTTCTCCGTGTCGAACCGGAAGTAGCTGTCCAGGCGGTGTCCGTCGCCGAAGGCGAGGTCATGGTCCAGCCGGAACTCGTCCCTCGTCGTGTTGAACTCGTAGAGGCTTCCCTGGTAGTTGTTTTCCTCGTGCTCGTGGTCGTAGCTGAAATGCAGGTGGTGGGTATCCGAGATGTCCCACTTGCTGTCGATGTAGAACCGGTTCGTCGTGAGGCTCTCGTCGTCCTCGTCGAGGCGGTTCCCCGTCCGCTCTGTATCGCGGTAGCTGTAGCCGACCTCTGTCGTCACCGGCCCGGTGAGGATCAGCGCCGCGACGCCCGCCTCGGTCTGGATCTCGTGCAGCGAGGGCAGGAACCGACGCGGCACCCGGTCATCGTATCGCCGCGTGTACGCGTTGAACGACACAGGCTTCGCTTTGAAGGCGTCGATCGCCACGTCGTACTCGTAGAGCCAGCCCCAATCGCTGTCCGCATCGCGCCAGCGGTTCTCCTTCTCGACGAAACGCGTCTGCGTGAGGCCGAACTCCAAACTGGCCCGGTACTCAAACAGGTTCGGGTCATAGAGGTGGCCTGCGAGCGTCGTGCCGGCCACTTCGCGCAGGCGGAGATCGCTGTTTTCGTGCGTACTGTCGCGCCAGCGGTACTGGGTGGACGACCGCACCCGGCGGAACTGGTAGTCCGTCTGAAAACCCACGTACAGGTCCGCGACATTCAGGCGGAACATGTCCGGTCGCGGCCCCACCTCGTCGTCCCACGGCTGTGTCGCGCGCGCGGCCGCGTCATCCGACGGCGCGCTGGCCGGCGGCGGATCCTCCGCCCTCGCCGCGGACACGGCGAACCACGGACCGGCGTGCGCGATCATCAAAAGCACCGGCAATGCAAATCCACAACGCATGCAGGTTGTCGCCGACCGCACCAGCAACAACGGAAGCCGTCAAGGTAGACGATGAAGCTCTCCCGCGACACCTGCAGCGGCCGGTAGGGTCAGCACGAAGGCGTTCCCTCGCCCCGTATGGCATCGCAGGCACACAAAATCGAGCGTCACCGCGGCGTGGCCGTCGGCATCCGTGCGTACGGCCGCGCCATCTTCAGTAAAGAAGGCCGTGTAATTGGCGTTGATCGTGGCGATCGACATGATGTGAGTCCGGGTGTCGCCGACTCGTCCGACCCCCCCGGTGAAAGCCGGATCCGCCGCCGTCACGTATCGGCTCGCCAGCGGCATGTGGCAGCTCTCACATCCCAGCGGTTCGGTGTAATCGCCCTGCACGAAGACCTTTCCCTCGTGCAACGCCATGTTCATGTTCGAATGACAGGTCTGACACTGGTTGCGTACACCTCGTGTGTCCGCCCAGACGGATGCGTGCGGGTCATGACAGACCGAACACGAGAATCCGCGGTGAGGGCTCGCGCTCACCTCGCCGACCTGCTGGTTCCCGATGATAAAACCATCGGCCGAGGCGAGCCCGCCGCTGTTGTCGAAACCGGCGTGGCACCGGGAACACGAGGCCGAAATACCGTCCAGGAAGATGTTCCCCGCCGAGGGATTCGGCACGTGACGGCTCCCCGGACCGTGGCAGGACTCGCACTGAACCCCGTTTTCCGCCCATGTTCCGCCGATGCCCGGCCGGTTCCCTTGTCGGCGCCCGCCGCTATCGGCCAGATCCAGCGGACCCGTCGTATGGCAGCGGAAGCATGAAAAATCGTAGGGAATCTGGGCGTATGACACGGGGGCTGGCACTGAAGCCGGCGCGGTGCCATTCGCGGGGAACGGCAGGTGATACTCGAGGACGTCTCCCGTACCCGGGTCGGAAACCAGGAACCCGTCGCGATCGATAAACGCGGCCGCCTTGTAGGCGCCCCCGACGACCAGGTCGACGTCCGTCCACGCCAGACCCGGCGGCGGCTCGGGGACACCCGGCCCGGACGGATAGCTCGGCGCGACGCCGAAGGTCGCCTTCAGGACGTTCGCATGGCCGTGCAGTGATTGCGTGGCGGCGTACTCTGAATGACAGGCGCTGCATGCGGCCGAGCCCACGTAGGTCGCACCGCCGTTCGTAGGATCGGAAGTATTACCGGTGTCCGGCGGAAGAGGCACGCCCGGAACACACCCGCACAGCCAACCGGTGCCAATGACCGTCACCATGACGCGCACAACAGATGGAAAGCCTGCTGCAGAGCGGAGTGTCGTCGCCGGCGAGGTCAAGCGGTGCATCCCTGCAAGATGAAATACGTCAGCCGGTCGCTGCATGCCCAGTCGCAGCGGCCATTTAGACCCGCGGGCGGCATTATCACTGCCGCCCGCGGGCATGGCAAGAAGTTTTTCGCAGGTTCGGCGAAATTAAGTTGGCGTCACTTCCCGATTTCCTTCAGCAGCCGGTCCATCTCCGCCAGCATGCTGCGGACGTACTCGGGATTATGAACGCCGAGGCTGCCGTCACTGAGGATGTAGTGATACATGAACCGGACCTTCTTGACCTGTGCGGGGATCGCGGCCTGCGCGGAGGCCGGCGGCCCGCCGCCTTCCGCACTGTACTCCCACGTGGACACCGGTCCGAGCCGGGCGGCAATTGCTCCCAGCGAGGCGGTCACGGAAGCCTGCATCGCCTCCATGTCCGCCGCGGCGCTCTCCTCGGTCGGATGGCACCCGACGGAGGTGCACCCGGCCGTCTTCACGACAAAGCCGTGGCCCATTTCCGCCGGTTCCTCCTCGCTCACGAATTCGTCGGTCCTCATGTGGCACGTGACGCACTGCTTCGGCACGAACCGGTGGACGGTGCGCTCGTTCGGGAGCAGCGGCGGCGTCCCGTCCGGTACCGGCATCTCGCCAAGGTACATGTTGGCCTGGACACTGTGGTGCGGGCCGCGGTCGGTCGCCGTCCAGACCTTGTCACGCGAGTGATGGCATTGTCCGCATAGATTGAAACGCTCCGGATTGATTGCGTCCGCGACAGAGTTGGAGGCCACCGGAGTGGCGACCTCGGGGTACCGCAGTTGGGATTCGTGAACGACGGCCGGATCGATCTGCACGTTGTTGCCCGTCGGGCGGTGCGGCTCGTGGCAGACGGCGCAGGTGATCGCGTTGTACTCTTCAACCGGCTTGCCGGCCAGGTAGCTGTCGGAGACGGTCTGATCGTCCATCAGCTTGGCCTGGCGGAAGTCACCCGAGTGGCAGACCCCGCAGGCGCTCAGGTTTCGTCCGGAGCTGAAGTACGACGCGGGGGCCGACACCGGTGTCGCGTCCGCGCCGGTCACCACCGCATGGCGCGCCTCGGACCACTCGTCGAACGTCGGGTGATGCGCATCGTTGTGGCACTTTCCGCAGACGGTGGCGGCAATGCTCTTCGGCGGCCGTGCCGTCTTGTCGGCGGCGTTCGAGACGTGGTTGAGACCGGCCTCATGGCACGACTCGCATTGGACGCCTGCCAGGTGAGGTGTGGTCGCCTCGTCAACGAACCCGCCCTCCTGCCCGAAGCCGACGGTGTGGCAGGGCAGACAGGCGGCGTTCTGGTCCTGGCCGATCGCCTTCAGCGTTTCGAGCGCGCCGGCGTGAGCCGTCGTCGCCCAGTCGTTGTGCATGTTGCTGTGGCAGGTCTTGCAGTCGTTGGCGCCGACAAATGCACCCTTCTGGGTATTGTTGTTGCCTCCCGTGCCCGGGTCAGGGGCCGGTGGACCGACCGGGCAGCCCTGCCCCATCAGCAGGGCTGCCGCGGCCAGGAGGCCGGTGATTTGCATACCTGTTCCGAATCTCAGTTGTCGGCGCGCGCAGTTCATGCAGGCTCCTCCAGATGATCAGCGCAATCCAAAAGTTGAGGAACGGGCCGTATTCTCTCCGGCCTCTCCATCGCGACGGGAAGACTTCATATCCTCTCCGCGCCCGAAAATGACACAAATCGTTGCAGTTTCAGTGGTAACCTGAGAACCGCTGAAGCTCGCTGCAGTCTTAGCATTTCGCGGACCGTTCACGTCTAGAATCTCTCGCCGTGCCAGAATGCCAGGCTTGTGACCACAT
>CAZJTF010000008.1:0-22133 GCA_964548565.1 uncultured Planctomycetales bacterium
CGCCGGTTCGGAACTGATCCTGCAGGTGGAAGACCGCAGCAAATTCGCGGGGCGTCTTTACCAGCACAAGGGCGCCAAGGCGATCCGCATTACCCGCAAAGTCAATCCCGAAGACCTCGTTTGAAGCCTCCCGTAGCATGAAGCTCAGGCGGGCGCATGCGCCCCGGCGTCGCTCCGCTTCGCAGAATTTCAGCCGCAGCGTTCGCCCGTGCACGAGAGCTGCGGGCATACAATGATCAGGCGCGTACTCTGCTCTCCTGCAGAGAAACAGCCGTCGGCGGCATGAGCGGCCGCCCCGGTTGGAACGATTCCAGCCATTTCCGAGTGTCGGCCCCTTCGCGGAGCCCGCCCAGGCGGCGGGGCGTCCGGTCGTGCGCGGGTGTCGGCGCGAGTACCTCTGAATCTATGGCCACTGAGATGGATCCGGGCGCGGTGCGGCTCCTGCGAGCCGACCGGAGAGGCCAGGCCCGGCAGTTCGTGCCCGCGGAGCACGCGGGAGGAGTCGTTTTCCATATGAATCGAAAGAAGATCCGGGTCGGGATCGTCGGGGCAGGTAACTGCGCCTCGTCGCTGGTGCAGGGGGTGGAGTTCTACCGCAACGCGCGGGACGGTGACTTCGTGCCCGGGCTCATGCATGTGAAGCTCGGCGGATATCACATCAGCGACATCGAGTTTTCGGCGGCGTTCGACGTGAACGCGGACAAGGTCGGGCGCGACCTGGGCGAGGCGATCTTTGCCGCGCCCAACAACACGTACCGTTTCGCCGAGGTGCCGCCGACGGGCGTGATCGTGCGGCGCGGTCCGACGCATGACGGGCTCGGGAAGTACCTGAAGGAGGTGATCCGCGAGGCGCCGGGCGCGCCGGTGAATGTCGCGCGGGTGCTGCGGGACACGGGCACGGAGATTCTCGTTTCGTACCTGCCGGTGGGGTCGGAACGGGCAACGGAGTACTACGCGGAGCAGGCGCTGGCGGCCGGGTGCGCGATGGTCAACTGCATCCCGGTGTTCATCGCGTCGCGCGAGAGCTGGGCGCGGCGGTTCGAGGAGAAGCGCCTGCCGATCATCGGTGACGACGTCAAATCGCAGCTCGGGGCGACGATCACGCATCGCGTGCTGACCAGCCTTTTCCGGGAGCGGGGGGTGCGGCTCGACCGGACGTACCAGCTCAATTTCGGCGGGAACACCGACTTCATGAACATGCTTGAACGCGAGCGGCTCGAGTCGAAAAAGGTGTCGAAGACGCGGGCGGTGACGAGCCAGCTCGATTACGCCATGTCGGATGCCGACGCGCACGTCGGGCCGAGCGACTACGTGCCGTGGTTGCTCGACCGGAAGTTCTGTTACATCCGGATGGAGGGCACGACGTTCGGAAACGTGCCGCTGCAGTGTGAACTCAAGCTCGAGGTGTGGGATTCGCCCAACTCGGCGGGGGTGGTGATCGACGCGATCCGCTGCGCGCGCCTGGCGCTGGACCGGGGGATCGGCGGCGCGCTGCTCAGCCCGTCCAGCTACTTCATGAAGTCGCCGCCGCAGCAGTACACGGACTGCGAGGCGCGGGCGAAGACGGAGGCATTCATCCTGGGCGAGGAGCCTCGCTGAGCGGAGCGGCGCGATGAAGCTGGTCATCTTCGGGCTGACGATCACGTCGTCCTGGGGGAACGGGCACGCGACGCTCTGGCGCGGGCTGTGCAAGGCACTGATCCGGTGGGGGCACCAGGTCGTGTTTTTCGAGCGGGATGTGCCGTACTACGCGGCGCAGCGCGACCTGACGTCGATTCCCGGCGGGCGGCTGATCCTGTATCCGGACTGGGGGGAGATTCGGGCGTCCGCCGAGGCTGAACTGGCGGATGCGGACGTCGCCATGGTGACCTCGTACTGCCCGGACGCGGTACCGGCGACGCGGATCGTGCTGGATTCGCCGGCGCGGCTGCGGACGTTCTACGACATGGACACGCCGATCACGCTGGATCGGCTGCAGGCGGGACAGCCGGTGGCGTACGTCCCGCCGGAAGGGCTCGGCGGGTACGACCTGGTGCTCAGCTACACGGGAGGGCGCGCGCTCGGCGCGCTGCAGACGCAGCTGGGGGCCCGACGGGTGGCGCCGCTGTACGGCAGCGTGGATCCGGAGGCGCATCACCCGGTGCCGCCGGAGCCGACGTACGCGGCGGACCTGTCGTACTTCGGAACGTACGCCGCGGACCGCCAGCAGGCGCTGGAGGAGCTGTTCGTCGAGCCCGCGCGGCGGCGCCCGGCGCAGCGGTTCCTGATCGGGGGGGCGCTCTACCCGGCGGAATTCCCGTGGACCTCTAATATATTCTTCGTGCGGCACATCCCGCCGCCCGATCACCCGGCGTTTTTCTGCTCGTCGCGACTGACGCTGAACGTCACGCGGAAAGCGATGGTGGAGATGGGCTACTGCCCGTCGGGGCGGCTGTTCGAGGCGGCGGCGGCCGGCGTGCCGGTGCTGAGCGACTGGTGGGACGGACTGGACGCGTTTCTGCGGCCCGGCAGCGAGATCCTGGTGGCACGGACCGCCGAGGACACGCTCGCGGCGATGGACCTGTCGGACGCGGAGCTGAAACGGATCGCACAGGCCGCGCGGGAGCGGACGCTCGCGGAGCACACGGCGGACCGGCGGGCGATCGAGTTGGAAGAGATCCTGGCGGCGGCCGGCTCGACGCGTGCGGCAGACGTCGGCGCGGTGGGCGTGCGCGTGGAGAGCTGACATGTGGGGAATCATTCCGGCGGCCGGTCGGGGCACACGGATCCAGCCGCTGGCGTTCTCGAAGGAGCTGCTACCGGTCGGGAGCCGCCTGGACGGGGAGACCGAACGCCCGCGGGCGGTCAGCGAGTACCTGGTGGATCGGCTGATCCTGGGCGGTGCACGGAAGCTGTGTTTCGTGATCGCGCCGGGCAAAGCGGACATCCTGGCGTACTACGGCGAGGGAATACGCGGTGCGGAGGCGACCTACGTGGTGCAGGAGCGCGCGGGCGGCCTGTGCGAGGCAATTTTCCGCGCGCGGTCACTGATCGGCGCGGACGAGCACGTGATGGTCGGCCTGCCGGACACGATCTGGTTCCCGGAGAGGGCGTTGGCGGAACTGCCCGACGGCATGCTCAGTTTTCTGCTGTTTCCCGTTGAGCGCCCGGAGCTTTTTGACGTGGTGCTGACGGACGCGTCGGACCACGTGCGGGATATCCAGGTAAAACGGCCGGAGCCTGGTTCCAACTGGATCTGGGGAGCGTTCAAGATGCCCGGGTGGCTCTTCCACGAGTTACATGCGTTGTGGAACGAGCCCGGGCGACGGGACGAGTACATCGGGACGCTCGTGAACGCGTACCTCGCGCGTGGCGGGGAGGCGGTCGGGGTCCGCGCGGGGGAGGCGTACGTCGACGTGGGCACGCTCAACGGATACCGCGAAGCGATCCGCCTGCTCGGAGGTCGGCCGACAGGGCACGATGGAGTTGCCCCGCGCGGTGAGGGTGACGGTTACCAGGCGGGCGTTGCAGCGGGCGCGGGGCGATCGCGCTAACGGAGGATTTCACGCCATGGTTGAAGCAGTGATGCTCTGGAACGAGCCGAACAACAAGTCCCACTGGGACATCGAGATCGACCGCGACTGGAGCATCTTCTCCGAAATGGTGAAGGTAGCGGGCGAGGCGGTGCGAGCGGAGAACCCCAGGCTGCCGCGCGTGCTCGGGGGCATTTCGCCGATCGACCCGGCGTTCATCCGACGGCTGCAGGACCAGCGGGCGCTCGATCAGGTCGATGTCGTGGCGGTGCACGGGTTTCCCCTCGACTGGAATCACTGGCAGATCCACGAGTGGCCGGAGCAGTTAGAGCGGATCCGCGAAGTGACGGACCTGCCGCTGTGGGTATCGGAGGTCGGCGTCTCGACCTTCGGGGCGGAGGAAGTGCAGGAGTGGGGGCTCCGGCGGACGGCGGAACTGCTCCGGGGGCGGACGCCGCGGATTCACTGGTACAGCCTGTACGACCTGCCGCGGGCCTGGCCGGCGACGACGCGTCACCGTGAGGCGGAAGGTTCCTCCTATTACCGGCATTTCTACCTGGGCCTTCTGCGGGAGGACGGCACGCCGAAGCTGGCGCTGAACGAATTCGCGAAACACACGCCGGAACTGGGGATCTGCCAGTGGTTCCACTTCGAGGACCACCGTCTGCATGACGCGGTGAGGTGGCTGCGACGACTGGGCGTGACGTACCTGCGGACGGGCTTGAGCTGGGCGGACTTCTTCCGGCCGAACGCGCTCGACTGGTTCGACCGGCAGATGAAAGCGCTGGAGGATTTCCAGGTCACCGTCACCTACTGCTTCACCCCGGAGCATTGCGGGATCGCGCCGCATTACGCGAGCCCGCCGAAGTGCGTGAACGAGTTTGCTGACTTCTGCGCGCAGATGACGCGTCGGTACGCCCGCTGAGGGGAGCGCGGAGGAGCCGAGCGTGACAGGCGAGCGCCGCATCACGATGGAGGAGGCACGCTGGGCGGAGGATGCCCCGGCAATGCAGACGCTGCTTGAACTGCTCTGCGCACGGGCGGATGACGCACGCCCTCTGCCGCCGACGCTCGTCATCGTCGCGCATCCGGACGATGAGGTGATCGGGGCTGGGGCGCGGCTCCGGCGGCTGCGTACGGCGACGCTCGTGCACGTGACCGACGGGGCTCCGCGGCGCGGACGGGACGCGGAGGCGCAGGGATTCGCGTCGCGCGAGGCGTACGCACAGGCGCGGCGCGGCGAACTGGCGGCGGCGCTGGCGGCCGCGGGCGTCTCGGGACTACGAACGCGCGAGCTGGGGTTCGCCGACCAGGAGGCGACGCACCGGCTGGTCGAGTTGACGCTGAGCATCGAGCAACTGATCCAAAGGGAGCAGCCCCTGATCGTGCTCACGCATCCGTACGAAGGGGGGCATCCGGACCACGACGCGACGGCATTCGCAGTGCACGCGGCATGCGCGCGCGGGCGCGTGAAGCGTTTCGCGATCCTCGAGATGACGTCGTATCACGTCGGCCCAAACGGCATTCTGCCGGGGGAGTTCCTGCCGGCCCCATCAGGTGAGGCGGATGCTGCCCGCGCCATCACTCTGACCCTCGATGCACACGAGCGTGAGCTCAAGCAACGGGTCATGGCGTGTTTTACGAGCCAGCAGGGGACTTTGCAGTACTTCGGCGTCGAGCAGGAGCGGTTTCGGCCGGCGCCCCGGTATGACTTCACGCGTCCGCCACACGAAGGGAAGCTGTTTTACGAGTACTACGAGTGGGGCATGACGGGCGAGCGGTTCCGGTCGCTCGCGCGCGAGGCGATGGAACAACTCGGGCTCGAGGGGGCGATATGAGGCCGCTGACCGTGCTCAGCGTGGCGTATCCGTTCGCGCCCGTCGGGCCTGACGCCGCGGGCGGTGCGGAGCAGGTGCTGACGCGGCTGGATGCGGCGCTGGTGGAGGCCGGGCACCGGTCGATCGTGCTCGCGTGCGCGGGTTCGACCACGCGCGGTGCATGCGTCGAGACACGGGCGGTGAGCGGGGTGCTGACGGATGCCGTTCGCGGAGAGATCCAGCGTGCACATGCCAGGGCGATCCTTGAGGTTCTCGAACGCGAGCGGGTTGATCTCGTCCACCTGCACGGCATCGATTTCTGGACGTACCTGCCGCCGCCGGGCGCGGCGGTGCTGATCACGCTGCACCTGCCGCCCTCGTGGTATCCGGAGTGGATCTTCCGGCTCGAGCGTCCGCGGACGTGGATGCACTGCGTGTCGCGATCGCAGCGACGGGCTTGCCGGGGGGAGGCGAGTCTGCTGCCGGAGATCGAGAACGGAGTGCCAGTGGATGCGCTCCGTGGGTGTTTTCGGAAGTGCCGGTACGTGGCAGCGCTGGGACGGGTCTGCCCGGAGAAGAACCTGCACACCGCGATCGAAGCGGCGGTCCGCGCGGATGTGCCGCTGCTGCTGGCGGGAGAAGTGTTCCCTTACGAGGCGCACCAGCAGTACTTCCGCGAGCAGATCCTGCCGCGGCTCGACGGATTGCGGCGTTTCGTGGGGCCGGTGGGCTTCGAGCGGAAGCGACGCCTGCTCTCGTGCGCGCGCTGCGTGCTGGTACCCAGCCTGGCGCCGGAGACGAGTTCGCTGGTGGCGATGGAGGCACTGGCGTGCGGCACGCCGGTGGTTGCGATGGCTTCCGGCGCGCTGCCAGAGGTCGTGGAGCATGGCGTGACGGGATTCATCGTGCATGACGTGGAAGAGATGGCGGAGGCGATTCGCGCGGCCGAGGGGATCGACCCGCAGGTGTGCCGTGACACCGCGCGTCGGCGGTTTTCGGCGGACCGCATGGCGCAGGAGTACCTCGCGCTGTACGAGCGGCTCGTGCGCGAGAACGTCGCGACCGATGCAGAGGTGCCGATGGGCGAGAGCGCAGGGCCCACGCGTGCGGAGCTTCCGCTCGCGGGGGCGGCTGCTCATGGCGTATCACCGGGAGACGGCGCGGCATGACGACGTTCCTGCTGGTCCGGCATGGCGCGCACAGTCTCGGCGCGGACACGATCGCCGGACGGATGGCGCACGTGCGGCTGAGCGATCTGGGGCGCACCCAGGCCCTGGATGCGGTGCAGCGCCTGGCTCACCTGCCGATCCGCGCGATTTACAGCAGCCCGGTGACACGCGTGCTGGAGAGCGCGGAACTGCTCGGACAGCGGCTCGGGTTACCAATCGAGCAGCGGGAGGGGCTCAGTGAGATCGACTTCGGCTCCTGGAGCGGGCAAAGGATCTCTGAACTCAAGACGCTTGAGAAATGGCGGCAATGGAACGCGTTCCGCAGCGGGACGCGCGTGCCGGGCGGCGAGGTGATGCTCGAGACACAGCTCCGCATGGTGGTCGAACTGGAGCGACTGCGGGAGCGACATCCGCGTGAGTGTGTCGCGGTGTACAGCCACGGCGACGTGATCAAGGCGGCGGTCGCGTGGGCGCTCGGGGTGCCGCTCGACCTCTTCCTCCGGATTGAGATCGGGTTGTCGTCGGTGAGCGTTGTGGCGGTGGGGGATTACGGGCCGTGGGTGCTCTGCGTGAACAACACCGGTCAGATCGAACTGCCGCCGGAGCTTACGACGATGTGAGCGTTCGGCGGATGTCTGCGGCGTAGCTCTCGGCGGCCCGGCGGAGGCGGCGCTGCTCGGCGGGGTCGCCTGACTTCATTTCCGCGCACAAACGGCACTGACCCAGACGGAACGCGGCGTAGCTGACGCGCGTCAACGGCAACGACTCCAACACGGCACGCCCGTGCAGTTCGACAATGGGCGTGAGCAGGTCGGATTCACACGATTCAATGCCCCACTCGACGAGCGCGCCGGCGATATCCCACGCGAGTGGTTGGGGGCCGACGGCGGTGTGATCGCAGTCGTGGGCGAGGGCATCGGTTTTGAGGATTGCGGCGTCGGGCGTCCGCAGCCATTCATGCGGGGCGAGGCGGCCATCTCCGCAGGAGGGCAGGGAGTCACTGATCTGCGTCGCGGCGTGTTCGTAGAGCCGGAGGAGGTGTGGGATGTCCGCATCACTGAACGCTTCACGGATATTGCAGCAGGCGATCTCCCGCAGACGCCGCAGGGCATCGCGCTGCTGCGTCCCGCCGAGCGGTCGGGTGGCGGTGCCGGCGATGTAACGCCCGATGTGACTCAGCAGGCGCGGCGTGACGTCGCTGCGGGTGAGCGGCGTGCCCTCCATCCAGGGCGTGGCAAGAAAACCGAGGGATGCCCCGAGGGCGGGTGTTGTCCAGCCAGTGCGGGCGCGGGCTTGGAGGGTTTCGAACGCAGGTCGAACGGGATCCGCGTCGGCGTCGGCCGGACCGGCGAGTCCGATGAACTTCCAGAGCACGGAGCGACCGTCGGCGAGCCGGCATCGGTATTTCGTGCGCTCGAAGGCGGCGCACACGGCCGGCCACTCGTCGGGTGAAGCGTAGACGTGCTCGCGCCACCGGCCGGCGGAGCAATCGTCTACGCGCTCGACGGGAACATCCGCTTCGAGCAGGCGACGTGTCTGTTCGGCGAGGATTTCGGGGAGAGACAGGCCGTTCCAGCGGAGCTCGTCGAGTCGAGCGACGTAGCGGGGGGTGGTTCGCCACCACGCGCGGACGGACTCGCAGGCGGCAGCGCCGGGCGGGTGGTCGTGGCCGGGGAGGAAGCTGATACGAGAGCGGTCGAGACCCGCGCGCACGAGGGCATCGGCGGCGGCCGCCATCGACGAGCCGGAAAGGCCGGGGCCTTCGTCTATGACGAGTGCCCAGGCGGGATCGCGGAGCGGTACGGACCAACGGTCCACGGCACGCTCGAACGGATGGCCCGTGGGGCGCGTTGTCGTGCGGTGGACGTCCAGACCGCGCGCAGCCAATGTCGCGGCCACGACGGCGGAGAGCGTCGTTCCGATGCTGCGGATACCGACCACGGCGATGCGGCCGCGCGGTTCAGGGTGATGGTGCAGCCAGCGGAGCGCCGCAACGCAGTACTGCTCCGGAAACAGCGTGTAGAAGGCGAATCCCTCGGGGATTTTGACGGAAACGGGTGCTTGCAGGAGGGGTGGCATGTCTTCGATGATGTCGGACAGCACGGAAGCACAGGTCGCCGGATCCAGACGGGTTTCGGCGTGATTCTTACCGGCCGCGACGGTCCACACGTCGTGGAACCACGCGGCCGCGACATCCGTGATCCGGCGGATGCCCGGCAGGATGCGTTCCGCCTCGGCAGAGGACACCATGTGCGGCAGGCTGTCTTCCGCGCCCTGTTCCAGCTGGCCGGCGAGGGTCAGGAGGTGGCGTATGCCGTCCAGGTCCAGGGCTGCGCCCGGGCTGGTGATCCGCGCGCGGATCCGCTGGAGCAGGTGCGGCAGCGGGACATTGGTCGCGGGGTCGCCGTAAACAAGCATGGAGACGCATCGCCCGGAGCGTCACGGCGGAACCGCCCGCCGGTGACGCTCCAGACGATTATTCCGCGCCGGCGGCGTGTGGACAGAACCGGACGGCGCGGATGGCTCAGTAGCTGTGGGGGCCGAGCTCGACGCGCCGGCGGAACGTCCAGTAGACGACGGTCGTGTATGCCAGGACGAGCGGCATTCCGATGCACGCGATCACCAGCATGATCCAGAGCGTCTTCTGGCTCGAGGCGGCTCGCTCAAGCGTGAGGCTCCACGCCGGGTTATTGCTCGCGCCCACGAGATTCGGCCAGAGGGCGACGCTGAAGAGCGAAACCAGAGCGATGATGGTGACGCAGCTCGAGAAGAACGCCTGACCGGGGCGGTTCAGAAAGACCGTCCGCGGAATATTCGCAATGGCGAGCACATTGATCACGACGATGGCGGCCGCCCATGGCCAGCGCTCGAAGTTAGCGATGGCGCGGGGGATCGCCACGAGCGTAAACATCGTGGTGAGCATGTACAACACGAGGAACGTGCCCCACGTGTGCCACATCCACTGGCCGATGCGCTTGTGGAGTTCGCCCTCGGGCACCTTCAGGTAGAGATAGAGGGCGCCGTGCATGGCGAACATCGCGACGGTCAGCAATCCGACGAGCACGGGGTAAGGCTTGACGAGGTCCCAGAAGGTCCCGGCGAAGACGCCGCGCTCGTCGAGCGGAATACCGACCATGCCGTTGCCCACGGCCACACCGAAGAGCACGGTTGCCAGCAGACTGGAGGCGAAGAAGCCGAAATCCCAGGCTTTGCGCCACGTCTCGGAGTGCATCTTGCTGCGGAACTCGATGGAGGTGGCACGGAAGATCAGTGCGAAGAGCAGCAGCATGAACGCAGTGTAGAAGCCGGAGAAGATCGTCGCATACGCCTCGGGAAATGCCGCGAACAGCGCGCCGCCGAAGGTTACCAGCCAGACTTCGTTGCCGTCCCAGATCGGACCGATCGCGTTGATGAAGATCCGACGTTCGTGATCGCCGCGAGCGAGGGGGTGGAGGATTCCGACCCCGAGGTCGAATCCGTCCAGAACGGCGTATCCGGCGAGGAGCACGCCGAGCAGAATGAACCAGATATCCGGCAGATTCATTGTCGGTCTCTCCCTGTCTCACTGTCCTTGGCCTGCGTCATGGACGCGTCGTGGTCCACGCGTTCGGAGGCTGCCCGCAGGAAGCCGCCGCGCCCGCCGGCCGGGATGGCGACCGGCTCCGGACCCTTGTGGATCTTGCTGTTGAGCACGAGGATCCAGACCGCCAGAAGCAGCAGGTACACCAGGCCGAACATGACGATGGAGCCCACGACCTGACTGCCGTGCAGCGCTTCGGAGACGGCCCTGTTCGTGTGGAGGCCCTCGTCCAGGCGGTACTGCAGCAACCCCGCCTGGTCGAGCACGAAATCGCCGCCGGCGTCGCGCTCGACGCGCGGATGCACGACCCACGGCTGGCGGCCGATTTCGGCGGCGATCCAGCCGAGTTGATTGCCGGCGACGGCCAGAGTGACGGCGAAGACGAACGCCCACATCAGCCATCGCTTCTGGAAGAGGGTTCCGCGCCACCGCAGGAACGAGGCGACGAGTGTCAGGACAATGAAGAGCATTCCGATGCCGACCATCAGCCGGAAGCTGATGAAGGACGGCAGTATCGGCGGCCAGTAAGCGGGCGGCACCGCATCGAGGCCGAGCACGGGCTTGTCGCGATCGCCGTGCACCATCAGGCTGAGCAGGCCGGGAATGGCGATGTCACCCTGCATCCGGCGAGATTCGACATCGGGCCAGCCGAAGAGCGTGAGGCCCGCGGGGCGGGTCTCGAAGTGGCCTTCGAAGGCGGCGAGCTTCGCCGGCTGGTGCCGGGCAACCATGCGGCTGTTCGAATCGCCGGAAACAAGCTGGGCGAGGCTGAAGACCGTCCCGAAGATGAGGGCGCCGGTGAAGGAACGCCGCGCGAACTCCTCGTGCCGGCGGGTCAGGAGATAGTAGGCGCTGATGCTCATGATGAAGAACGCACCCATGAGGAACGCGCCGATGAGCGTGTGCGTGAGGCGTTCGACGGTGGAGGGGTTGAAGACGACGCCCCAGAAGTCCACGACTTCGGCCCGCATGATGGGCTTGCCTGCCGAGTCGAACCAGGGTTTGTCGTCGCGCATCATCTGGACGATGTGATGCCCGGCGGGGGTCTGCTGCCAGCTGTTGGCGACGACGATCCAGATGGCGGAGAACATCGAGCCGAGGGAGACCATCAGCGTCGCGAAGAAGTGGAACCGCGGCGAGACCTTGTCCCAGCCGAATACGAGGACCGCGAGAAAGCCGGATTCGAGGAAGAATGCGAAAATTCCCTCGGCGGCCAGGGCAGAGCCGAAGACGTCGCCCACGAAACGCGAGTAGACAGCCCAGTTGGTGCCGAACTGGAATTCCATGACGATGCCGCTGGCGACGCCCACGGCGAAGGTCACCGCGAAGAGCTGTGTCCAGAATTTCGCGGCCGTTTCGTAGATGGTTTCGCGCGTCCGGAGGTACTGGGCCTCGAGGTAGACGAGCACCACGCCCATCCCGATCGTGAGCGGCGGGAAGAGGTAGTGGAACATGGTCGTCAGCGCGAACTGGATGCGCGACAGGAGTACGACGTCGAGGTTCATGCGGCCGCATCCTCCGTAGCGTTCATCAGCAGTGTGGCGTCACTGCAGGATCTGGATCTCCGAAATCGTGGGACCTTCGTTTGCCTTGATCACGTGGAGGCGGACGTAACGGGCAGTGACCGGGTCGAACTGCACCTGCTCCATGCTCTTGAGGCGCCCGCCTCGATAGACCGTCGCCCATGCGTCGTTTGGTTCTTTGCGGCAGAGGATCTCGTACTGCTGGATCCGGCCGTGGAACTCCTCACAAATCCCGACGCCCCGCACCGTCTGCGGCGTATCGAGGTCGGCCTCGATCCATGCCTCACGCGTGCCGGCGTCCGTCGCCCAGCGCGTGGCCGGATCGTTGTCGAACGCCTTCATCGGGTCAAAGTCGGTAGACTTCTGAAACACGTTCGAGGTGGTTGCGGATTTGACGGGGATACCGATGCCATTGAGCGGGATCGGCAGGAGGTCTTCAACGGGCGTGTCCATGTGCAGGGCGACGATGGTGTCGATTTCCTGCCGCGAGCCCGGCGGGACGTACACGGTGACGCCCTCGGAGGACTGCCGCACATCCACGTTACCGCCGGTCAGCAGCCAGGAGCGGGTGATCCGCGCCGGCAGCGGCGGGAGTTTGAGCATGTCGTCGTTCCAGTCGAGTACGTGCAGGTAGATGACGCGTCCGCGCCGAGTGGCGACGACACCGGCCGGCGAGCACGCGCACCAGCGGTAGGGGCCGCCGCGCGTGCCGTAGATGGTCTGGCCGTACTGGCGGAGCCAGGCGCCCATTTCGCGCAGGCGGTCGACCTGGCGGGGTTCGATGCGGCCGTCGGGCATGGGGCCGACGTTGAAGAGGAAGTTCCCGTCTCCGCCCGTGACGCGTACGAGCGTCTGCAGGCATTCCTTGAGGGATTTGAGCTCGTCATTGGGTTTCCACGCCCACTGGCGGCAGATGGTCATGCAGGTTTCCCAGGGCCGCTCGATCTGGAAGCTGCCGACATGCTGCTCAGGCGTGTCGTAGTCGGCGGCGAGGCCCGCGCGGTTATTGATGATGATGCGTGGTTGCAGCGAGCGGATCATGCGCTCGAGGCCGGGGTTACCCCAATCTTCGGCGGTGCCGCCGAGGCCGTCGAACCAGAGGATGCTCATGCGGCCGTAATTGGTGCACAACTCGCGGACCTGGCCGTGCATGTACTCGATGTAGGCGGCGTGGCTGGAGGTGCGGAAGTCGGGGTGGTGCCAGTCGGGGGGCGAGTAGTAGGCGCCAAACGGCAGGCCGGCGCGCCGGCAGGCGTCCGTCAGTTCGCGGACGATGTCGCGGCGGAACGGCGAGGCGGGGCTGGTGATTTTGAAGTCGGTGAGGGCGGAGTCGAAGTTGACGAAGCCGTCGTGGTGCTTGGTGGTGAATACGAGATAGCGCATGCCGGCATCGAGGGCGATGCGGGCCCATTCGTCGGCGTCGAAGCGGGTCGGGTTGAACTCCTCGTAGAGGTTGTCGTAGACGTCGACGGGGATTTCGCCCTTGCCGCCGGTCCCGCGGCGTTCGCCCCCGCGCGACCAGCCGATCTCGGTGCCCTTCAGGCTGACAGGTCCCCAGTGAATGAACAGGCCGAAGCGGGCGGCGCGCCACCATGCGAGGCGGGCGTCCCGCTGAGCGGGCGACTCATCGACCGCCATCGCCTCCCGAGGACCGGGGATGTCAATGGCCAGGGCGGCGCAGGACGACAGAACCAGGGCCAGCGCGGCGCGCACGAACGAATGCAGTGGCATACTCCATCCTCGTTGTCCTCGCCGGCCGACAGGAATATACAGCGAACAGGGAACAGGGAACAGGGACCGCGTCGGTCAGCTCTTGGCGATGTGGCAGGGGTAGGCGAGGATGTGCTCGGCGATGTTATCTGCGTACTTCTGCATGGCCGCCTGGAGGACTTCAGCGGAATCGCCGGCGGCGCCCGGGTCGACGAGCGGGCCCTTGGGAATGAGGCGGAAGTAGAAGTTCTTACGTGAGACGACGAAGCCCTGGATGACGGGGGCGCCGCAGCGCAGGGCGATCTGCATGGTGCCGGTGAGGAACTCGCGCTCCTTGCCGAACATGTTGACGGTGGCCGTACGGAGGTGCGAGCCCCGGTCGCGCCCGATGTCGAGGGCGGTGGCGACGATGTAGCCTTCCTGGAAGCAGCGGTAGATGTCGCGCGGGTAGGTATCCGCGAAGAACATCCGCATCGCGCGGAATTCCGGGAACGTCTCCTCGTATCGCTCCTGGACGTAGCGACGCAGGTTGCCTTCGTTGCGGTCGCGCACACCCGCGCATTTGTATCCCATGAGCGCCGCCAGCAGGACGAGGACGTGGTGCGAGCCGTAGTGGCTGAGGCACACGTAGACGCCCTTGTTGCGGGCGAGCGCCTCGTCGAGGATGTGCCGGTCGTGGAACTTGATGCGGCGGAGGATCTTCTCCTTCGGCAGCTTGTCGAAAATCAGGTAGAAGAGCTTGTCACAGCGGGTCCGCGTGAAGTGCCGCCAGGAGGCGCGCCGGATGAAGCCGGGATCCTTGTCGGCCAGGGCCGCGCCGAAGACCATCTCGAGGCGCTCGCGGAAACGGCGCCGGCGCTTGTAGTTGAGCAGCCACTCGCACGTGCCGAAGAACTGACCGAACAGGTAGAGCCCGGAAAGCGAGAAACACCTCGCCCAGGCCCAGAGGAAGCCGCGGGCGAGCATGAATTTCGCGCGCGTGAGGGGGCCGAGAGCCTCGGCTTCAGGTGTCGGCCGCGCCCACGAATTCCCGGTCGCGATGTTTTCGCTCTCGGCACCCATCAGTCGGGCGGTAGTATAGATGGGGGCGTGCGGACATGCCAGCGCGCGTTCTGTGCGGTCCGCGGCGGCGCAGCAGCTTTATCGAGTCCGAACGGTGCCGTACACTGAATCGTCTGATGTTCCGGGACGGATGGAGGCGCGGACGCGACGGTGCGACTGTACGACCAGCATCTTCACACCTGGTTTTCAACCGATTCGAAGGCCGATCCCGCGGCCAACGTGCGCCGTGCGCTGGAGGTCGGGCTGTCCGGCCTGACGTTCACCGATCACTTCGACACGCATCCGATGGAGGCGGACGTCTGCCGGTACGACTACGACCGGCTGGCGGAGACCGTGGCGTCGCTCCGGCGGGAACACGGCGACCGCATTTTCATCGGACACGGGATCGAGGTGTGCTACCAGCGGGATCAGATGGAGCGGATCCTGGCGTTCCTCGAGCCGCGGCGGTTCGACCTCGTGCTGCTCAGCGTGCACTGGTTTGACGGGCGCGCGCTGCACATTCGCGAGCACTGGGACGGCGTCGACACGGCGGCCGCCACGCGGGGGTACCTCGAGGCGGTGCTGGAAGCGGTGCGGCTGGTGGGCGAGCTCCGGCGGCAGGGGCAGCGCCCGTTCGACGTCCTGGGGCACCTGGACCTGGTGAAGCGGTACACGCAGCGTTACTTCGAGCAATTTGATGTGCGATCGTACGCGGAGCTGGTGGACGAGATCCTCGCCGGATGCCTGGCGGCCGAACTCGTGCCGGAGATCAATTTGAGCAGCCTGCGACAGTCGATCCCCGAGCCCATGCCGGCGTCGTGGGTGGCGCGGCGGTATGCGGAACTGGGCGGGACGGCCATGACGCTGGGCAGCGACGCGCACACGCCGGCGGCGGTGGGTGCGGGGATCGCGGAGGGAGCGGCGCTCCTGCGGGAGAGCGGAATCCGCCACGTGGCGGTGTTCCAGGAGCGTCGCCGGCGCGATGAGACGATCGAGGCGGCGCACTGAGCGGCCTTGCAGGAGTGTTGCTTGTCTGAGCTGGATGTCATCCCCGTGGACGCTGCAAGTGCTGAGAGGCCTGCACCACTGAAGCCGGCCGGGCGCGGGAGAGAGCGTCTCGCGATGGCGGGCTTCGTGGCGCTGTTCGTCGTGGTCGGGCACATCTGGTCAGTCGATACCGGGCTGTTTCTCGATGATCACGCGCATTACGCCCACCTGCGGGAGGCGGACTGGTCGTTCCTCGGTGCGGTCGAGGCGTCGCGGCTGGGAATTGTGGGCGACGTGATGGACCTGTGGGGGCGGCACGAGGCGGGGCTGCGGTTCTTCCGGCCTATCGCGTTCTGGATCATGAAGACGGAGTACACGATCGCCGGCTGGCAGCCGGGGTGGATGCACGGCTTCTCGCTGGGCTGGCACTTCCTTTGCTGCATGCTCGCCGGCGCGCTGGCGATGCGATGCTTCGGAAGTCGGCTGTGGGCGACGGTGGCGGCCTGCCTGATGGCGATTCATCCGGGGCACATGGCGACGGTGTACTGGATCGCCTGCCAGACGGAGCTCTTCACGACCGCGTTTCTGCTCCTGGGTGTGCTGGCGTATGGGCGGGCAGCGGGCTGGTGGGATGCGGGGCCGGCGTTTCTGCGGACGGGTGATGCTGTCGGGGCGCCGGCGCGCGGCGGTGCGGGCGTGCGCGTGTTCTTCGGGCTGATGGCGGTGCTGTTTTACGCGCTGGCGCTCGGGTGCCGTGAGAACGCGATCCTGTTTCCGGTGGTGTGCTGGGCGGGGGATGTGCTGCTCCGCTCGCCGCGGCGGTGGATCCGATGGGAACACGCGGCGCTCCTGGGCGTGCTGGGGCTCTACCTGGTGCTGCGCACGGTGTACCTCGGCGGATTCCCGATGCCGGCGCGTCCGTACATCATGCCGTTGGCAGACCCGGGCTTTCCGCGGTACCTCGTCGAAAAGATCGTCTATTACACGATCGGGCTGTTCGGGTACGTGCCGGTGATTCCGATGGGCGGGCAGGCGTACTTCGCAAGCCGCCCGATGCCGTTCTACGGCGGATTTGTGCTGACGCTCGCGGTGCTGACGGCGATCTGGGGAGCATATCGGTTTCGGCGGGCGCTCATCTGGCCGGCGGTGTGGATGGCAATGCTCTTTGCGCCTGTTCTGCCGGTGTTCGCGTCGAGTCATCACCTGTACCTGCCGGGTGTCGGCGGCGTGCTGCTGATGACCGCCGGGCTGGCGGCTCTGGGCGGGCTGGTCTCAAGCGTGCGCCCCCTGCCGACGCCGCAGGTGGTCGTCTGCGGGCTGGTGCTCCTGCTGCACGCGGTGGGGCTCGGGCTGCTCACGTGGGCGAGCGGGTTCGCGTACAGGACCGGGACACTGACGGAGGATATTCTCATCCAGGACGTGCTCCGTCGGGGCAGGGAATTGCGTGACGGCGATCACCTGTTTTTCATCAACATGCCGCTGCTGGCGTACTACGCTGTGCCGGCGATCGAGATGCAGACCGGGCGGCGCAACCTGCACGGGCACGTGCTCACGTTTTCGCCATGGCTGCTGAGGATGGAGTCGCCCGGGTCGGTGGAGGTCCCGGATCGCCACACGCTGATCGTGCGGGCGCCGGAGGACGCGCCGTTCTTCGAGGGCGTGACCGGGCGCACGCTGCTGGAGGCGATGGGGATCCGCGAATTACCGGCAGAGGGCGTGACGCTGCAGGAGGACGGCGCGCTGTTCGGCGTGACGGCGCGGGGTGTGACGCCGGGCGGGATCCGGGCGTTCGAGTTCCGGTTCAAGGGGCCGCTGAACTCGCCGAATTACCATGTTTTTTACGGGTCGCCGCACTTCCTGGCGTACCCGCTGCCGATCCCCGGTTCGCCCGCGCCGAGCACGCAGCCGCAATAGCGGACCGCAGGGCGCATCCGTATAATTCCCCCGATGGAAGAAACCATCGCCATCGTCGATTTCGGCAGCCAGTATTCTCAGCTCATCGCCCGGCGTGTTCGCGAGAACCGCGTGTTCAGTCTTCTCTGCCCGCCGGACATTTCGCCCGCCAAGCTCCGCGAGCTCAACGTGGTGGGGATGATCTTCTCGGGTGGCCCGGCCAGCGTGTACGAGAAAAACGCACCCCGGTGTGATCCCGCGCTGCTGCAGATGGGGCTGCCGGTTCTCGGCATCTGCTACGGCATGCAGGTGATGACGCTGGTGCTCGGCGGGCGGGTCGATGCGGCGCCCGCGCGCGAGTACGGGCGTACGCGGCTGGAGGTGCTCGACGGCTCGGACCTGCTGGCGCACGTTCCGGCCCCGACGAATGTCTGGATGAGCCACGGGGACATGGTGCAGGAACTGGCGCAGGGTTTCCGGAGCCTCGCCCGCACGCCGAACTGCCCCCTGGCGGCGGTGCGGCACGTCGAGAAGCCGGTGTTCGGCGTGCAGTTCCATCCAGAGGTCACGCATACGATCGCCGGCGGGCAGATCCTGCGGAATTTCCTGTACGACATCTGCGGCTGCAAAGGCAGCTGGGAGATGGGCAGCTTCCTGAGCGACGCGATGAAGACGGTACGCGATCGCGTGAAGTCCAACGAGCGCGTCATCTGCGGGCTGTCGGGCGGGGTGGACAGCAGCGTGACGGCGGCGCTGCTCAAGGAGGCGATCGGCGAGCGGCTGGTGTGCATTTTCGTCGATAACGGGGTGCTGCGCAAGAACGAGGCCGCCCTTGTGGAGGCGACGTTCCGCGACCATTTCAAGATTGACCTGCGGGTCGTGCGGGCGGGCGAGCGCTTCCTGTCCCGGCTGGCGGGAGTGACGGATCCGCAGGAGAAGCGCCGGCGGATCGGGCACGAGTTTATCGAAGTCTTCAAGAGCGAGGCGACGTCGATCCCGGGAGCGAAGTTCCTTGCCCAGGGGACTCTCTACCCCGACGTGATCGAGTCGGGGCACGGCCTCGCCGGGCTTTCGGCGAATATCAAGCTGCATCACAACGTCGGCGGGCTGCCCGCGGAACTCGGATTCGAGCTGATCGAGCCGCTGCGCGACCTGTTCAAGGACGAGGTGCGTCTGGCGGGCGAGCACCTGGGTTTGCCGGAGGAGATTGTCTGGCGGCACCCGTTCCCGGGGCCGGGGCTGGCGGTGCGGATCCTGGGAGAGGTGACGGCGGCGCGCGTCCGGCTGCTGCAGGATGTCGACGAGATCGTCATCGAGGAGATCCGCGCGGCCAACCTGTACCGCAAGATCAGCCAGGCATTCGCGGTGCTGCTGCCGATCAGCGCGGTCGGGGTGATGGGAGACGGGCGGAGCTACGAAGGCCAGCAGGTGGCGGCCATCCGGTTCGTCGAAACGATGGACTTCATGACGGCCGACTGGGTGCACGTGGAGCCGGAGGTGCTCGGTCGCATCTCGACGCGGATCATGAACGAGGTACCGGGGATTAACCGGGTGGTTTACGACATTTCGAGCAAGCCGCCGGCTACGATCGAGTGGGAGTAGTTTAGAGGAGAGAGCGGAGGAGCGGGAGAGGGGGAGTCGGGGCGACAAGCGCGTTCGGGTTTGATTTCGGGTCGGGGGGTTCATGGGAAGACATATTGGGTTGAGCGGGTGGTTGTTTGCGCTGCTGGCGGCGGGTGTCGCTTCGGCCGCGGCCCGGTTGCCGACGCCGCCCGCAGAACCGGAACTCGCGCCGGCGCCGGCGATCCGGGGAGCGGATTTCCTCCGCCACGTTGAATTCCTGGCTTCGGACGCGCTCGGCGGTCGCGGCGTTGGGACGCCTGGAATCGAACAGGCCGCGGAGTACATCGCGCAGCGATTCGATGCCGCGGGGCTCAAGCCTGCGGGCAGTGACGGCACATTCTTCCAGCCGTTCGACGTGACGCTCGGACAGCGGCTGACCGGGGGGTCGTCGCTGATCGTCCGGGGGGCGGAGCTGGAGGCTGAAGTCCATCGCGATTTCGTGCCGCTGCCGTTCAGTTCGCCCGATGCGTTCGAGGGACCGCTTGCATTCGCGGGATACGGCATCACGAATGAAGAAGCGGGATACGACGACTACGCGGACTTCGACGCCAGGGGCAAGGTCCTGCTGATCCTGCGGTACGAGCCGCACGATGCGGATCCGAAGGCGAAGTTCGGCGGGCATTCGCCCTCCGCGCACGCGACGTTCGACCGAAAGGCGTCGGTGGCACGCAAGCAGGGCGCGAAGGCGCTTCTCATCGTGAACCCGCCGCTGCATCACGGGGACAAGGACGTGCTGTTCCCGTTCGAGGCGGGCGGTTCCGTGCACACGTCCGGGCTGCCGATGGTGCACATCACGCGGGCGCTGGCGGCGCGTCTGCTCGCGGCCGCGGACATGCCAAATCTGGAAACGCTGCAGAAGCGGCTCGACACGCGGCGAAAACCGCTGTCGCAGGACATGAAGAGATTGGCGGTGAAGGGCGATCCCGGGCTGGAACGCCAACGCGTGACAACGCGCAACGTGGTCGGCCTTCTGAAAGGCGAAGGGCCCCGCGCGGGTGAATACATCGTGATCGGCGCGCACTACGACCACCTGGGCCGCACGATTCCACGGTCCGGGCGCTCAGCCTCGCGGCCCGCGGACCTGCAGCCGGAGATCCACAACGGCGCGGACGATAACGCTTCCGGGACGGCCGGGCTGATCGAGTTGGCCCGGGCGCTCGCACACGGTGAGCGTCCGAACCGCAGCATCCTCTTCATCGCGTTCAGCGGCGAGGAGAGCGGGTTGCTGGGCTCGGCGCACTATGTGAACCATCCAACGGCGCCGCTCGAGCGAATGGCGGCGATGCTGAACATGGACATGATCGGGCGCTTGCGCGATCGGCGTCTGCAGGTGTTCGGCGTGCAGACGTCCCCGGAATTCGACCCGCTCGTTGAACGCATGGCGGAGGGGCTCGACCTGAAGCTCAAAACCTCCGGCGGGGGCTTCGGGCCGAGCGACCACACGTCGTTCTATCGCAAGAAGGTGCCGGTTCTGCACTTCTTCACCGGAATCCACAACGAATACCATCGCCCGAGCGACGACGCGGACACGATCAACGCCGAGGGCGGGGCAGTCGTGCTGGAGCTCATTCGCCGGGTCGCAGTGGAACTGGCGAACGCGCGGGAGCGCCCGTCGTACGTCGCGGTGGCGGAGAAGGGGGCGAGCCGGGCCGGGGCAAAGGTCCGGATGGGCGTGATGCCGTCCTACACCGACGACGACGCGCCGGGGATGCTGGTCGACGGCGTATCACCGGGCAGTCCGGCCGCACGGGCCGGGCTCAGAGAGGGCGACCGGATCTTGATGGTCGGCGACATCGCCGTGAACAGCGTGTACGACCTGATGGAGGTCCTCGGCGAATACGAGCCGGGCAACGAGGCGGACGTGACCGTGCTGCGAGAGGGCGAGCGGTTGAAGACGGCGGTGCGGTTCGAGGCGCCGTAACGCCGCCACGACGTGGCCCGCCGGCGCACGGTGTCGTACAATCCAATGCCATGTCGAGCGATCTGCCGGCCGCCGTCAACGCCCAGCACGCGGACGCGATGTCCACGTTCTTCGAGCGGCTGCGTGAATCGGAGCGCTTTCACATGGGAATCGGCGAGGTCCACAAGACGGTCCGGGCCCTCGCCCGCGACCTGGAGGCGGCCGGAATCGACTATGCGATCGTGGACGGAATGGCGCTCCATGCCCACGGCTACCGGCGCGAAACGGTCGATGTGGATGTGCTCGTCACACCTCAGGGTCTGGACGCGTTTACCTCGCGCCTGGTCGGAAAGGGCTATCGTCCCGCGTTCGAGGGCGCGCGTAAATCGTTCCGAAACACCGAGACGAAGGTCAAAGTGGAGTTCCTGACGAGCGGCGAGTACCCCGGGGACGGCAAACCGAAACCGGTCGTTTTTCCGGAGCCAGCGGAAGCTTCCAGTCTCATCGAGGGCGTGCGGGTGATCACGCTGCCCCGGTTGATCGAGCTCAAGCTGGCATCGGGCATGACGAATCCCGACCGGCTGAAAGACCTCGCCGACGTGCAGGAGTTGATCCGCCGCCTGGGGATTCGTGAGGAGTTCGCCGCGGGCCTGGATCCTTACGTCCGGGGCAGATTCCTGGAACTGGCCCGTGTGACACGACAGTCCGACCAGGGGGAGTAGAAAGCGCGATGCGCAGGGCCATCATCATCGTCGATCACGGCAGCAAGCGCGAGGCCGCCAACCGGATGCTGGACGACGTGGCGGACCTGCTCCGCACGCAGACCGAGGACCCGGTGTACCCCGCCCACATGGATCTCGCTGCGCCCACCGTGCAGGAGGCGTTTGACCAGGCGGTGGCGGAAGGGGCGGAGTTCGTCTTCATCTTTCCGTATTTCCTTTCGCCCGGGCGGCACAGCCGCGAGGACATCCCGTGGATGTGCGCCGAGGCGGCAAGGAACCATCCGGGCGTGAAATGGCACTGCTCCGGGCCGATCGGGCTCGACCCGATCATGGCGCAGCTCATCCTCTCGCGCATCGAGCGGTGCCAGAAGCTTGGCATGAAGTGCGAGACCTGCCCGAACGCGGACGCCTGCAACCCGCAGGACTGGCGCGTGGACGATCACCTCGAGTAGATGACCCGCTCAGTCCAGCATCCCAGCCAGATAGCAGCCCGAGTAGCTGGAACCCACGACGAGCATCGGCAGGGCGAGAATGACAAGGATCGCCCGCCTGCGATACCGGTTGGGCGCCGCGAGGGCGCCGATCACCAGCAGGTTGCTCCACCACAGGTAGAACATCACGGTCGGCACCCAGACGTCGGGCGTGGGGTCAAACGG
>CAZJTF010000008.1:22143-42166 GCA_964548565.1 uncultured Planctomycetales bacterium
GTGCTCACAAAGTCCAGTTTCGCCGCATCCTCGAAGAGGATCGCGGGCAGCCCTTCGGAGAATGCCTCCACCAGAAGCGGGTAGCTGGTATAGCATGAGACCACGAGCCAGAAGCGGAAGGCGACACGAATCCGGCCGACGGGAATGAGAAGTCCAAACAGCAGTACCTGCGCGAGGACCTGGGTCCCGACGCCGATGGGGTAAGCCATTCCCTCCCTGCCGCCCACGTCAAGGATGTCGAACCACGCGACCTGCCAGGCCAGGCAGATGATGAAGAACGCGATCGGGTACGCCACGCGCGGGCGATCGGGCAGGCGGCGCACGAAGCGCCAGGGCTCGAGTGCGACTTCCATTGCAGTCATCACGAAGCCCGGAATCTTCCAGTGCCAGGGCCAGCGCTCCCACGGGACGGGCGGCCACTTCATGCGACGATCCCGTGCGCGCCGCACTCCGGGCCAGTCGATCGGTGTGCCGCACTCCGGGCAGACGCTGCTGTCGAGGCCGGCGAGGTTGTATTCGCACGCGAGGCAAAGCAGGTCCTCGTCCGACGGCGGGCTGGCGATGGGCAATGCCGGCTGCACGGAGCGCCCCTTGAACTGGACGCCTTCACCCGTACCATGGCCGCATGAATTCTGCAAACAGTGCGTCCGGCGGCGGACATCCCCGTTCCTGCGACATCGAGATCCGGGTTCGCTACGCCGAATGCGACCCGATGGGCTACCTGCATCATTCGAAATACTTCGAGTTTTTCGAGATCGGGCGGACCGAACTGCTCCGCACGTCGGGCCACCGCTACCGCGACCTGGAGGAGAGGGGTGTCCTGTTCGTCGTCGCGAAGGTGGAGTGCCGGTTCCGGCGACCGGCGCGCTACGACGACCTGCTGAAGCTGCACGTCGAGATCACGCGCATGAGCCGGGCGCGGATCGACCATGCTTATCATCTCTACCGGGACGGTGTCCTGCTGTGCGAGGCGCAGACGACGCTCGCGTGCGTCGACCGGCAGGGGCAGATCATCCCGATTCCCGACGAAATCGCCGGGACGCAGTGATGAGGCCTTGAGGGCAGACCGTATGGCGATGCTGTGCAGACTGGCCGACCCGGGCGGGTACCAGTCCTTCGACTGGGAATTCATCGGTGACCGCACGAATTTCGAGTACTGGCTGGACCTGTTCGCTTCATTTCCGGCGACGATCGAGCGGTACCTGCGGGCGGATGGCCTGGGCGGCGCGGATTTCGAGCGGCGGTGGGAGGCGTTCCGCCGTGAATACGGCGACGGCATCGCCGCGCGTCGGCGCGAGCCGCACCAGTACGCACTGAATACCCTGCGACTGACCGAGTTCCGCCAGATGCTGCTGCTGCGGTACGGCTGGCCCGACCCGTATCTGCACGTGAAGCATCGGGAGAACGAGGCGGCGGTGCGGCTGTATCCGGAAGTGGTCCGCGCGATGGACGCGACGCCATCGCGAGACCGCTGGGCTACGCTCTTCCGCGGCGTGTTCGCCGGCAACATGTTCGACCTGGGCGCCCCGGAGACGATCGAACTCTACGAGCGGGGTGAACTCGATTATCACCAGATTCTCGCGCGCCTGCGCCCGCGTCCGTGGTTCATCGATGACGCGGATGCCATGACGGCGCGGCTGACCTCGCGCGAGCGCTATCGGCAGGCACTCCTGTTCGTGGACAACGCGGGCACCGACATCGTCCTCGGCGTGCTGCCGCTCGCACGGGAACTGGCGCGGGGCGGAACGCGGGTCGTGCTGGCAGCCAATTCGGAGCCGGCGTTGAACGACATCACGATCGGCGAACTGAAGCCGCTGCTCGACCAGATTGCAGAACTCGACCCCGTCGTGCGCGAGCTGCGCGAGGCGAACCTGCTTGCGACGGTGGACAGCGGCAACGGCACGCCGCTGATCGACCTGGGCGGCGTCAGCAACACCTGCAACGCCGAGGCGTACGCGAGCGACCTGATCGTGCTCGAAGGCATGGGACGCGGCGTGGAGAGCAACTGGCGGCAGCGGTTCTCGTGCGATGTCTGGCGGATCGCGCTGATCAAGGACGAAGCGGTTTCGCGGTGGGTCGGCTGCCGGATGTTCGATCCAATCTGTCGGTTCGATGCGGCAGAAAACTGTGCGTGACAAGACGCCGCGTGTCTGCCTCTCCAACCGACCGGAGCCGATGCTATGCGGATTCTCACTGTGGCGGCGTGTGCGTGTGCGGCATTGGCGTCGGGGGCGCGGGCGGAACGGGCATCGATCGGTGACGAGCACCTGGTGATCGAGCTCACATGGGACGCGGGGGAGCTCACGGAATCGGGCGTTCAGGTCGACGGGCGTGCGGTCGCGGGGCTGGCGGGGGTTCCCTGGTCCGCGCGGGTCGGTGGAGCATCTCTCGTCATTGGGGCGAGTCTCCTGGAGCGAGCAAAAGCTGGTTCGGATCCGCGACAGCAGCTGACGTTCTCCGGGTCGGCAAGCGGGTTTGACTGGCGGCTCGCTTATGCCGTCACGGGCCCTGGACGAATCACCAAGACCCTCACGCTGACACCTACGTGCGAGCAGCAGCTCGACGAGGTGACGCTCTGGGATGCATCGGGCAGTACGCCCGTGGTGTCGCGCACGACCCTGCAGGACATCGCGGCCTTCTATCGCGATGGGGATCGCGGGCTGTTCGTCTCGCTCGACTTTCCGTGGTCGGACATCGCGGTGGAGGGGTTGCGGACGCGGGTTTCGTTCCCGCCGCAGGTGCGGTTGGCGGCGGGGGAACGATTCGAGTGCCATTCGCTCACGATCGGAGCCACGCGGCTGACCGGCACGACGCGATATGGCTACGACGTCGGCGAGATCGACGCGATGGACCACTACGTACAGGAGCGATTCCCGGTTCGTTTTGAGCGCCCGATGATCCTCTCGTGCTCGATCAACAACCGCTATACGCAGCCGCGCGAGGGGGTGATCTTCTACACAATGAAGGATCATCCGACGCTGTGTGTGCACACGGACCTGCTCGAACGCGAACTGGCCCTGATGCCGCAGCTCGGCGTGGAGTATTACCAGGTTTTCCCCGGCGTGTTCGACTGGGCTCCCGGCGATCCGGCCCCGGCGGAGGTCGATCGCCTCGTGCAGGTCGCGCGCGGTCACGGCGTTCGGATGGGCGACTACTCGGGGGCGAGCTCGGTTTTCTGCCCGCACTACAACGAGCACGGCAACCGCCTGGACCGCCCGGAGTGGCTCATCCGGACCGCCGACGGGCGGAGCACGGGCGTGTTCTGCTTCGGCTGCCCGGCATTTGTCGACTACTACGCGGGGACGGTCGTTGCGGCGGCGCGGCGCCACGGGTTCGAGCTGCATTGCCTCGACTTTCTGTCGATGCAGCCGTGCAGCGCGCCGGATCACGCCCATCCGCCCGGACGTGCGGGGTTGTACCACCAGGTGCGCGGGCTGGTGCGACTGCTCGAGGCGATCAATGCGGTCTCCCCGCAGATGATGACGTGGTCGAACTCGGGGAACTGGGCTGAACTGCTGCCGAAAATCGCGTGGAGCAATCCCAACCTGTACCTGACGGATCCGTTCATCGCGACGCCGTGGCAGGGGCTGAACATGACGCGTCTGCTCGATGATGCGCGACGCGAGCAGATGGTGTCGCTGCACAACACGCGCTTCATTCCGTACCGATTCCTGACCAACTGCCAGTATTTCTTCAGCCAGAACTCGATCGTGCCGGACATCCGCAACTATCAGTACGGCGCGCTTTCCACACTGGCGGTGACGCCGAACCTGTGCCTGGGTGAGATCCGGCCGTGGCTCGACCGGTTGAGCGCGCGCGATCGGGACGAGGTGATCGCGTTCTATCGCCGATGGACCGATTTCGTGCGGGAGCATTTCGCCCTGTGGACGCGTACCTGCCAGGCGGGCGAGAACCCCGGACCAGGCGGGGTGGAGATCTACGGCCACGCGGACGGGTCGCGGGGATTCATCTTCGTCGTGAATCCCCATTACTGGGGGCGCGATGTCCGGATCCCGCTCGATGCGACGCTCGGTTTTACAGGGGAAGGGCGATGTGAACTGGCGGAGCTGTACCCGGTGGAGCGGCTGCGGCTGACGCCGGAAGGCACGACGGTCGCGCTCGGGTCCATCGTGCCGGTGCACGTGCCCGGGCAGCAGGTGCTCGTGCTGGAGGTGCGGCCGGCGCCCGAGCGTGCCACCGCTCCGCGGCTGTACGGGCTGCCGGGCTCGATCGAGCGGACATCAGAGGGGTACCGGGTACGCACGCGGATGCCGCAGGGGACTTCCGAGCGGTTTGCGGTGACGGTGCCGGAGGGCATGCCGCGTCCGACGCGGGCGCGGGTGCGGGACGATGTGCCGCGACGGCCGGCGCGCTACCGGGATGCGACATCACTTTCGATCGCCGGCACGGATGGCGCCGCCTTGCTGATGGACATTCAGTTTCGGCGCAAGCCCGCGCCGACAGAACTGCGGACGTGGAGCGTGCGTAGCGGGAGCGTCGAGGAGGGTGTGAAGAACGGGTGGCAGAAGGGATTCAGCGCCGGGGAGCCTGTCCGGTTCCCGTTGTTTATCGACGTGGCGGAGCCGACACTTTCGCTGCCGCTCGACGTGTCGCAGCTCGAGCGTCTCGGGGCAGGGCCGCTGGCCGTGTTCTGCGGCGCCTATATCGAGAATGCGTTCAGCGAAGAACAGGAGACCTGGATCGACCTGGATCCTTCGGGTGGCAGCGTCCCGATGACGCATCCGGCGCCGGATAATCCGGCAAAGGCCGCTCCGCTCCATCCGCTTGCACGAGACAAGGGCACGTCGTGGTGGCTCCAGACGGACTTCGAGCTGCCTTTCATGTATACCATCGGCGCGGAGCCTTTTTTTGACGAGCACACATTCCTGGTGCTTCCGCTGGTTCGGCCCGAGCGTGTGAAGGGGCTGCAGGCCTGGGTCAATGGCGTTCCGCTCGAGGTCGAGGTGTACCGGTATCCGCGGAATCGCGCCTTTTCCTGCCGATATGCCGACCTGGTGGGTTCAGGAGCACGGGCCGGTTTTAATCGCCTCGTTCTTCACATCCAGGCGGAACAGCGATGACAATGGGAACTGAGATGCGGACATGAGGAGCAACTGCATGAAACGCTGCATGGCGATCACCATCGTCCCGGCCGTCTGGATGCTGACGACGGCAGGCTGTTCAGAGCTGCGAACCGCCACGGACGCGGGTGGTCCGGTTGCACGTCCCACAGCGCAGCAGGCCGCGTGGCACGACATGGAAGTCGGCATGTTCATCCACATCTGACGGTGGATCACGCGCCCGTGAGCGCCGAGCCACGGCGCGTCACTACTCGGCAAACTCCTGCTATTTCGAGATGATCGTCCCGATCGCCTCTCCCTCGAGGATCCGCTTCATATTGCCGGGCTTGTGCAGGTTGAAGACGACGATGGGGACGGCGTTGCGTTGGCAGAGGTCGATCGCACTCACGTCCATGACCTTCAGCCGCTTGTCGATGACACTGTCGTAGCTGAGCTGCTCGTACCGCTCGGCCTCGGGCTCCTTCTTCGGGTCGGCGCTGTAGACACCATCCACCTGCGTGGCTTTGAACAGGGCGTCGGCGCCGATCTCGACCGCCGCCAGGGCGGCCGCTGTGTCGGTCGTCACGAAAGGGCGACCCGTTCCGGCGGCGAGGATCGCAACGCGTCCCTTTTCGAGATGGTGGATGCAACGGCGCCGGATGTAGGGCTCACAGACGGACGCCACCTCGATGGACGAGAGGACGCGCGTCTGCAGGCGACGGGCCTCGAGTGTCTCCTGGAGGGCGAGTGCGTTCATCACAGTCGCGAGCATGCCCATGTAGTGGGCCGTCGCCTCCGGGATTTGCGTGTTCTGAGCGAAGGTGTGGCCGCGCAGGATGTTGCCGCCACCCACCACGACCGCGATCTGCACGCCGAGCTCGTGGGCCTGCTGAATCTCGTTGGCCACGTGGGTGAGGGCGTCACCTCCGATGCCGAAGCCCTGCGGGCCAGCCAAGCCCTCGCCGCTGATCTTGAGCAGGACACGGTGGTACATCGGTGCGCGCGATGTTGCTGGTTCCACGCCGGTTTCCTCTTCCCAAAGACAGGTGACCCGTTGCGCCTGCGCCCAGCATACACCGGCGAGCGGCGGGCGGCGAATACGAAAACGGGCCCGCCGCGCTGGCGAGCCCGTTGGGACAGTTTGATGCGACGGTCGGCTCTCGGCTCAGGCCTCGCCGACCTGCAGGCGGGTGTAGCGGACGATCGTCAGTCCAGCTTCCTTGAGAAGCTGCCCGACAGTCTTCTTGTCGTCCTTGACGAACGGCTGCTCGAGGAGGACGCGCTCGCTGTACCAGCGATCCATCTTGCCGCCGAGGATCTTGTCGACGAGGGCCGCGGGCTTGCCCGACTGGAGGATCTGCTCGCGTGCGAGGTCCTTCTCCTTGGCGACAGCATCGGCAGGCATCTGCTCTCGGCTGATGGCCTGCGGCTGGGTGAAGGCGATGTGCATGCAGAGCTCGTTGAGCAGAGTCTCATCACCGCCGGAGCCTTCGACGACGACCATCACGCCGATCTTCCCCGTGTGGTGGACATAGGCGCCGGCCCGCCCGGTCTCACGGACGATGCGGGCAACCCGCATGTTCTCGCGGAGACGGTTGACGGCATCGTGGACCAGGTCTGTCACCGTCGTGCCCGGAGCATCGACACACGCGTCCGCGCCGATGGCGGTCGGATCCGTTTTGCCGCTGATAGCGGCCTGCTTTGCGATCTTGTCCGCCAGCTCCCGGAAGATCGGGTTGTTGGCAACGGGCGCCGTCTCGCACTGCAGCTCGACGAGGGCCGCCACGCCTTTCGCGTTATCGACATATTTACCAATGCGGCCTTCCGCAGTCGCCCGGCCGGCCTTCTTCTCGGCCGCCATGGCGCCGCGCTTCCGCAGCAGTTCCATGGCCGCCTGGATGTCGCCCTTGGTTTCAGTCAGAGCCTGCTTGCAGTCCATCATGGGCAGACCGCTGCGTTCGCGCAGGTCACGCACCATTGCCGCCGTGATCTCAGCCATAAGCTCAGTCGCTCCTGTCTATTGAACAGACCGCCGGCGGAAGCGGGCTCCCACCGGCTGGTCCATGTACGAGTATCCCGTTGAAAGCGGCCACGTGCCGCGCGAATTACATCGAGGCCATGGCGGAACCGGCAGACGGCTGGGGCACCGAGCCTTCGGGTTCGGGAGCCGCAGGGGGCGTCTCTTCGGCCGGAGCACCACCCTGGTCCTCCGCCCGGGCCACTGCGCGGGTCGACCGACGCTGGCCGCGACCGGAGCTGCCGGCGGGTGCGCCGGCGGCTGCCTTCTCCTCCTCGGGAGCGCGAGACCGCTTGCCTTCCATGATCGCCTCGCCCAGCTCACTGCAGATGAGCTCGATGGCGCGCATCGCGTCGTCATTGCCGGGGATCGGGATGTCGACCGCATCCGGATCCGAATCGGTGTCGAGCAGCGCCACGACAGGAATGTGCAGCTTGCGTGCTTCCTTGGCGGCGATGTGCTCGCGCTTGACGTCGATGATCACGAGCGCGCCCGGAACCTTGGTCATGTTCCGGATGCCCTCGAGGTTTCGCTTGATCTTGCGGCGCTCGCGGGTGAGCGTGGCGATCATCTTCTTGCTGTACTTGTCGGCCATGCCGGCGGCTTCGATGGCTTCGAGTTCTTCGAGCCGCTGGAGCCGGGACCGGATCGTGCGGAAGTTCGTGAGCGTACCGCCGAGCCAGCGCTCCGACACGTAGTGCATGCCGGTCCGCTGCGCGGTGGTGATGACCGCGTTGCGCGCCTGGCGCTTCGTGCCGACGAACAGCACGTCCTGGCCGCGGCTGACAACAGTGGAGAGGAACTTCTTCGCGCGGAGGACTCCCTTGACTGTCTCGCGGATGTCAATGATGTGGATCAGATTACGCTTGCCGAAAATGTACGGCTGCATTTTGGGATTCCAGCGGCTGGTACGATGGCCGAAGTGAATCCCGGAGTCGATCAGGTTGCGGACGAACTCGGACGCCAAAAGGCACCTCCACACGGCGGCTCAGTTGTCTGGCCGGGCAAGCGCCGCTGAAACTTGCACGGGTACGCGGGACATCCGCGTGGGTCATCCACACCCGCCGCGCGCGACGGGCTCACCCGGGCTCGGTAGTGCGATCCGCCGACTCGGGCGATACAGGAATCCAGAATTGTACCGAAAGCTCCTTCGGTATGCCAGCGCGGCTGTAGGATTCCGGTGGGAGCGCGGTTGTGGGCGCCAATCGAGGGGACCGGCAGAGGCTCAGCAGGCAGGCGTCGGCGGGGCGCGACAGCGGCTTGCGGTCCACGGCAGTTCCTCCCCGGGACGCAGCCCGGCCGCACCTTGTGATCTCCGGCCGCGGGCCGGCGGGTGGCCGGTTTCCATAAGATGCTGTTGTTTCTGACACTTACTGCATGTAAGCTTCTCGTGGGGGCTTGGCTGACGGGCTAGCGTCCGGCCTGTTGCTCCAGAATACCACCGAAAACATTGCCGAAGTTACCAGCAAGCGTGGAAAGAGCAGCATCATGGGGTGACGCAAGCTGCCGGTACCGGCGGCGAGGACGGCCGGTACGCGAGGACAACCAGGAGTGACAACATGAGCAGATCGGTCTTGGCCATCATCCTGATGTTCGGTAGTGGCCACGCGCAGGCCCAGTCGTATTCGAAAGCATGGACGCGGACCACGGGCAGCAACAGCTACGACTTCGGCTATGCGGTGGCGGCCGACGCGTTCGGCAACGCGATCATCGCAGGAGGCACGCAGGGCTCCATCACCGGCGGCAACGCGGGTCGGTACGATCTGTTCGTCGCGAAGTACGACACGGCGGGAAACCGACTCTGGGTGATCCAGCGGGGAACCGCCGAGCGTGAGTTCGCATACGGAGCCGCGACAGACTCCGCGGGGAACGTGTACGTCACGGGCTACACGGGGGCCGGCCTCGACGGCAACAGCAGAATCGGTCTGTGGGACGTCTACCTGATGAAGCTCAGTCCGACCGGCGCGTGGCAGTGGACACGGCAGGTCGGGACCGGCCAGGACGACGAGGGGCGCGCGGTGACCACCGACCCTTCGGGGAATGTCTACGTCACCGGCTACGTGCGCGGCAATTTCCACGGGATCACGCGTGTGGGGTCGGCGGATGTGTTCATCAGCAAGTACAACTCGGCCGGCGCGCGGCTGTGGTCTGCGCTGTTCGGCTCTGCTGAGGTGGATGAGAGTTTCGGCATCGCTTGCGACGCCGCCGGCAACGTGTTCGTCACCGGGTGGTGCAGCGGCAGCATCGAAGGCAACCCGTACCTGGCGAACGGTGACAACTTCCTCGCCAAATACGACACCAACGGCAACAGGCAGTGGCTCAGGCAGTGGGGGACATGGAACAAGGACACCGGGTACGCCCTCGCCTGTGACGCCGCCGGAAACGTTTACCTCTCCGGCTACACGACGGGGGCGTTGTACGCCTCCGCGCAGGGCAACCGGGACATGTTCCTCGCCAAGTTTGACGCAGACGGCAACCTGCTGTGGGGACGTGAGACCGGGACGTCGGGGCACGACCAGGCGTGGGGCGTCACGACGGACGCCGCGGGCAACGCGTATGTCGCGGGAGAGACGGGCGGGCAACTCGGCTCCGATCCGCACCAGGGAGGTCTGGACGTCTTCGTGAGCAAGTACGACCCCGCCGGGAACAATCTCTGGATCAAGCAGATCGGCACGGGCGCCGAAGACTGGGCCGACGGTGCGGCCATGGGGCCCGGCGGCGTGCTGTTTCTCGGTGGCACAACGACGGGCAGCCTCGACGGCAACGCCAACCTCGGGCTCAACGACAGCTTCGTCATGAAGTTCACCCTCGTTCCGGACCCGCCCACGGATTCCGCGGCAAGCCCCGCGCGGCTTTGCACCGGAGGTTCCTCACAACTCTCTGCGAATCCGGGCGGTGGCGGCAGTACGGTCGAGTGGTTCGTCGGCAGTTGCGGTGGGACAGCGGTTCCGGGTGATGCGTCGCCCACCGTCCGTCCGGGCGGGACCACGACGTACTACGCCAGGACGAAGGACACCGCCGGCGGCGCGGTAAGCACGTGCGTCACCGTCACGGTGACCGTGGGCGTGTGCGTTCCGCCGGACCTGGACGGCGACGTCGACGTGGATGCGGAGGACTTCAAGCTCTTCGTCGACTGTATGTCGGGTCCGGCCATCCTGTCGGCGCCGGGCTGCGACAACCGCGACTTCGATGACGACGGAGACGTGGACCAGTCGGACTTCGGCGTGTTCCAGTGCTGCTACGGCGGGGAGAACCGCGTCCCGGACCCTGCTTGCGCCAATTGAGCGGCGGCTCGTATCCACTGCGGTTTGCCGCGGCACCCGGTGGGAGACGGTGGTTCGGGAGAGGGGTATCGGACGCGCGTCCTGTCCCGGGCGGCGGGGTGATTTCGAACTGCCGCGCTGCTGTTTGACCCTGTCCGGCGCCGGGGGTATAGACACCGCGTGCCAGAGCCTCAATCCTCACCTCCGGTCGGGCCGACTTCCGCGGATGGGCCCCTCGTTTTCGTCTCGGCCGCTGAGCCGAGCGGTGACCAGCATGCCGCCAGCCTGATCCAGGCGATTCGTAAGCTCCTGCCGCAGGTGCGGTTCCGCGGAGTCGCGGGGCCGCTGATGCAGGCGGCCGGGTGCGAGGCGATCGATGACCTGACGTCGCGGTCCGCGATGCTGGTGGGTGCGGTGAAGCTGGCCGGCCACGCCTGGCGGCTGCTCGGCCGGGTACAGGAGATGGCGACCGGGGAGCGCCCGTCGCTGGCGATCCTGGTCGATTCCCCGACGCTGCACCTGCCGATGGCCCGTCGACTGAAGGCGGCCGGGTGTCCGGTGCTGTACTACATCGCGCCGCAGCTCTGGGCGTGGGCCCCGTGGCGGATCCGCCGGGTCCGGCGCCGGGTAGACCGGATGGCGGTGCTGCTGCCGTTCGAGGAAAAGTACTTCCGGGATCGGGGGGTGGATGCCCGTTTCGTCGGGCACCCGCTGGTTGAGCAACTATCGGCGCGACAGGTGGACCAGGGCGCGGTGGGGGAATACCGGCGGGCGGGTCACCCGGTGATTGCGTGCCTGCCCGGGTCGCGCAGCCACGTGCTCCGCGAGGTCCTGCCCGGGCAGATCGAGGTGGCACGCGAAATCGCGCGGCGCTTCCCGGAGGCGGTGTTCCTGTTCGCGGCCGCCCACGACCGGGCGAAGGAGATGATCGCGGCGGCGGTGGCCGGACTGCCGCTGCGGCACCGCATCGTCGTCGGGCAGAACGGCGAGATGCTTTCGGCCGCAGACCTGGCGCTGTGCGCGTCGGGCACGGCCACGCTCGAGGTCGCCTGGTACCGCGTGCCCATGATCGTCATGTACAATGGATCGAAATGGGGGTACCGCGTGGTGGGGCGTTTCCTGATCCGCACGCCACACCTGTCGCTGGTGAACATTCTGGCCGGGCGGCGCGCGGTGCCCGAGTTCATGCCGTACTACACGTCGACGCGACCGATCGCCGCGGAGGCGCTGGATCTGCTCACCGACCAGCCGCGGCGGGTGCGTATGCGCGCGGATCTCGAGGCCGTGATCCGTTCGCTCGGACAGAACAACGCCGCCCAGGGAGCCGCCGAGATCGCGGTGTCCATGATCCAATCGGCCGGCCCGTCATCCCATACAAGCCTTCACCGCTGACATTGCGTGAGCGGCGGTCTGGCGCATGCCGACGAGGACGCCCTGGGCTCCGCAGAAGGGAGTCACCCCCGTTGGTCCGGCAGACTGTCCTTGCGAATTGCGCAAGGGGCGTCAGAATCGCTGCCGGACCGACCGTCACTGTCGAGCAACTCGTGCGTTTTGTCGCGCGGGGCGGCGTGCTGATCACCAAGGTGGCGACGGGTCTGTCCGACGAGCGCGGGCACATGCGACCGGTCCTGCCCGCAGGGCGACTGGCGGAGGCGTGCGGTTTCATCGAGGGCGAGCTTCTCTGCTCAGACCCCGAAAACCGTCCGAGCATTCCGACCGCGGACGGGCGCGTGCTGGCAGGAATCCCGGAGGACGCACCCATCCTGGATCCGCTGGCACTCGGGCCGCCCATCCCGTTCGAGACGCCAGTCCACGCGTCGATTCCCGTGCACGGCTACCTCGCCCCGCTCGAACTGAGGGGCGCGACGGCATGGGGGACCCACGGCGACCTGGGGCTGGCTGCGCGGCACACGTACGGAAAGGGCGAGGTGTATTACATGAGGACGTACCTGGGGCTCGCGCTCGAGAAAGGGGTGCCGGACGCGCACTCCCTGGTGCACGCACTGCTACGCCGGCATGCCGCTCCGGCTGTTTTCCGGGCGGCGACTTCGACCACGCCTTGCGGACGCGGGCGGGCGGGCAGTCCTCGGCGTTTTCAATGACCATCAGCGCGAGACGGTGTCGGAATTCGTGTCACTGCCGAAAGAGTTCACCAGCGCCCGCAACATTCACAGCGCAGAGGAGGTGACTGTCGAGAATGGGCGGGTGAGCTTGAGCGTCGGCCCTGAAGAGGTCGTCGTGCTCCTGCTCGAACAGTGAACCCCGTTACCGCTCTGCCCAGGAACGGGAGGAGATCATGTTTGCCGTGTGGATGTCAGTCGTCATGGCTTCGCTCTCCGCGTCGCCCCCCGGTGAGCCGGGCGGGTCGGCCGCCGCACGCAGGTGGTCCGAACCCCCGGCTATTCCGACGTACTGCGACGCGTTGTTGGAGGGCCGGGATCGAGGAGGACGAGCGCGACGGAACACCACGTCTTCTCTGTCCACGATCCGGAGAGGCTCTCTCTGCAACTGCCCTGAAGGATGCCACCCGGCATGAGACGGAGGCCTTCGCCGGGGAAATGGTTGTAGACCGCCTGGAAGCTGCCCGTGTACGAGGCCGCCTTTTCCGCCAGGGGCGCGCGTCATGGGCGCACGTGGCGCTGCTGGTGGTGCCCACGTTCTTCAGGTCCGTCAGTTCGAAGAGAACCCCGCCCGGCGCCGGAGTGATCAGGAGGAAGCACAGCATGCCGGTACAGGACCAGGACGCGCGGCTCGTCATGACGACGTTCTTTCTGCGATGCGCGCCGATGAAGTGAGCGAAGTCAAAAATCGGCCAGGCTCAGACCGGGATTCTCTGCCCAGGCGACCTGCGCCCGGTAATTCCGGTCCGCGCGATCTCCACGGTCGGCACGGACTTCGCCGTAGGTTCCGATGTAGTCAAAACCGAGCTGGTGTACGCCCGGCCAGACGCGGGCTATCTCCGGAACGTAGTCGCGCTGCATCGATCGCGTCGACGAGTTGAACCAGTGGAGGTAGCCATACCGGCGGTGAGCGGGCGCCCCCGTGCAGCGGGTCGCGAAGTCCGCCGGCTTCACCATGTTGGTGAGGGTGTATTGCCACACGGTGCGCGCGGGCAGGGCCGCCGTGTACGGCATCCGCGGAAAGCCGCGGACCTGGTGGTATCCGCGGTAGGTGCTGTTGATGAAGAGGCCACCCGGCAACAGTTCGAGGCCGTGCCGCACCAGGTCGCGGGTGGCCACGACCATGTCACGGATGTTGTCGTCGCACGTGAAGCCAAGGGAGTCCCTTGCCGCCCGCGCCGAGTCGGAGGAGTTGACCAGGAAATCGCCCATCTCGAAGTTGAGGCCGCTCACCTTGAACGTTTCGAGCATCCACTCGAGACCTTCGCGCCACCATCGGTGATTGGCCTCGTCGGAGGGATCGAGCACGTTGTCCACGACGCGATCGCTGTGCTCCGCGACTGCACGTGTTGCCCGCTGCGGGTGCTGCTTCAAGTAGGTCCTGAGGTTGAACGGGTGGTTGCCGTCGAAATAGAACCCGCCGTAGGAACACACGCCCACGCCGGGGATGATGGCTACGCCGCGATCGCTGGCGTACCGGCACAGGTCCGCGGCTGCTTTCACGCCGCCGTGGCAGTCCCGCAGGAACCCCCAGACGACGATTCCGCGAACGCCGACGCCGGCGGCGTAATCGACCAGCCGTTTGAAACCGACGAGGAAGGACTCGGCCTTTTTCGCGTAGGGGAATGGAGTGTTCTCGCCCGCCATGGCATGGGAGATGGCGGCGGGCTCATCGTCCCAGGTCATGCGAGCGTCCCAACACCAGAGCAGCACCTGCAGCTGGCGGGCTTCCGAGGGCAGTGACGCAGCGCTGGCGGGAGTTGATGTCGCTCGAGCCGCGGTCCGTGCGTCCGATGGGGCGGGCGATCGCAATTCGGCGGCGCGGATCACACGACCGAGGACGCCACCCGTCAGCAGTGCTCCGCATCCGGTCAGGAGGTCTCGACGGTTCATTCGCGCGATCCTCGCACGTGGACAACACGGAAGAAACCGGGTGCTATTGTCCGGGCAGACACGCGAGTTTCATAGCGGCACCGGCGCCGCTGTGGCATGCGGCGAATGCGGCGAAGTCCTCGCCATCGATCCGGCCATCTCGATTCAGGTCGGGCGCTTCACAGCCCGGCTGGAGGGGCGTGTCGATTCCCCCCAAAGCGTCCGTGCAGGAAACTGAAATCCTCCTGGTCGACGTTGCCATCGAGGTCAAAATCCGGAGGGGCGCTGACGAGCACCGGCGTGCCCAGGCTGTACGTCGGTCGCTGGGCCATTTCGACGGCCACGTGGCTGTAATACGCGTAGACGCTCCACTCGGTGTAGCAGAGCAGGTCGGCCTTGCCGTCGTCGTTCATGTCGCCGACGCCGGGGTGCGGACCGTGCCACGTGAGGGAGATCGGACGCCCGTAGCAGAGCATCGCACGCGCGTCCGCGAACAGCGGGTTGGTCGGCGAGCCGACGTTGCGGTAGAGAAACACCGTGCCGGACGCATCTCGGCGCATGCAAAAAGCCCCGGTGTTACGCCCGGGGCTTTGGACGAGTGGGCCGACCTCAAGGGACTTCGACGACGGAATTCAACTCGCCGAAGGGATTGGCCTCAACGTACGAGTTGTGCGGATCGTTCTTCCACTGGCCGTCAACGACGAGCCGGTAGCAGTAGCGCCCGGGACGCAGCGGAAGCAGGGCACGAAAGGCCCCATCGCCGCCATTACGGGCCATGGGCGTCGATTCCGGCGACCAGTTGTTGAAGTCGCCGGCCAGGTGCACATGCTGGGCGCCCGGAGCGTGCGTGGTGAACAGGACCCCCTCGTCCGTCGCACGAACGCCGTAAATCTCGTCGATCTTCTTCTGGATGTCCTCGGGGGCTGAGGGGGCCTGCGGGACCTCGAGGCCGTCGTTGCCGAACAGCGGGCGCGACGTGGCGAGCAGTCGTTCCGCGCGCTCGGCCAGGTGATCCGCGTGACGCAGCAGGGTCGTCGGTGCGGTGTCCTGGTTACCGGCGGAAATCAGCTCGCGAGCGAGCCGGATAAAGTCGCGATAGCCCATGCTGCCGGGGTCATACTCGGTGATCGGCTGGCCGAAGCTCGCGCCTTCCCTCAGCTTCGTGTTGAAGTTGATGAAGGTGTGGCACATCATGGGCCCGAACTTGCGTTTGAGCTCGCTGAGGATCTCCCGCCCGAGCTTGGTCCGCACGTCATAGAGGTTCGCGAGGATACGGATCTCGAGCGGCTGCTCGCGCCCGGCGCGGATGGCCTCGACCGTCTCGAGCTGCTTCGAGAGCCCCTGGAGTGAGAAGTACCCCGTGTCAACGGGGATGATCACCTCGCTGGCGGCCTGCAGCGCGTTGTGCGTGAGGAGCCCGATGTGCGGCGGGCAGTCGACCAATGCGAAGTCGTACCTGTCGCCGACAGTGGACAGCGCGTCGGCCAGGCGGTCGTTGCGGTCAGGCAGGGCGTGCAGCAGCGGTTCGAGTTGGGAGAGCGAGGTCACCGCAGGCGCGAGGTCGAAGTTGGCAGTAATCTGCCAGATACAGCGGGTGAGATCGACCCGGCTCCCGTTGCAGCGATTCGCGAGGACATCAAAGACGCTGAGCTCGATCTGGTCCTCGGGGACCGCGAGGCCCAGTGCACAGTGACCCTGCGGGTCCATGTCCACGAGCAGGGTCCGACGACCTTCGCGGGCCAGGCAGGCGGCAAGATTAATGCTGACCGTGGTCTTGCCACAGCCGCCCTTCTGATTGGCGATGGCGATCGTTCTCATGATGGTTGCAACCTTCCAGCAAGTTCTCGATATGGAGCGCCCACCGCGCCAGGGACGCTCGTACGCACATCATGGCGCTCTTATCGGTCGCTGGTGCGGCAAAACTTTACAGGAACGCGCTGTATGCGAAGTTGCCCCGACACCGGAGGTTAACACAAGGTTTGCCGGGAGCGGGAATATGAGGTTACGGCGGAGACGAGGCAGCGCAGACGTTGCGCGGGGGTGTGGTCGCACCGGCAGCGTTCAGCTGCTGCGGCGGAAATCCGTCTGCGGGCGGGCTCGTCCGCCAGGAGACGGTGGACCTCCCGAACCAGAGTGGTCGCGGTATCGAACGGCACGTATTGCCGCCCCGTCTCGAGGAGGGTCGCCAGTCCGCCTGGCGCCGTGTCGCCCGGGTGACGGCGTGCGATCACCACGGCACCCGCGCCGGCGGCGGTCAACGTCGCCGTGGTGACGGTCCCGCGGAGAGCGGCATGGACCCACACCCGGCAACGGGCGGCGAGGGTCTGTTGCTGCGCGAGGGTGGTGGCTGGCCCGAGGTGGCAGTGCTGGTACCGCCCCGTCCAGCCCTGTCCGGCGACAGCCAGGCGGACACCGCTTGCCTGCAGGACGTCCGCGATGAACTGGTGGAGGACAGCGCCGCCCACCGGACCGGCCAGGGCATCCAGCATGGCCTGCCGCACGGCCGCATCTTCGATCCGGGTGCCGACACGTTTCTCCGCGAAATCGAGGCAGCCTTCGACGTCGTCGGGCGTGACCGTCTCGATTTTGGCCTGGATCAGGTCGACCGCCGCCCTCCAGATCTGCTGATAGGTGGGCAGTTGGTGCCCGTAGGCAGCCGGCTCCAAGGTCGGCAGGTCGGCGAACAGGAGGACGTCGAGATCACGCTCGGACTCGTCTCCAGGTGACGTTTGCAGGCAGGGCGGAGGGCATACGATGACCTTCGCATCTGGACAGCTCTCCGTCAGGCGCCGTGTGACTTCGTTGTCGGTGGCGGCGATTAAATCGCCGTCGGGCAGCTGAACCGGGAACTCCGTCGGCGTATCGGCGTCCAGCCATGCGACGGCGGGCCAGTCCTCGGGCAGGAGGGCGCCGAGTTGAGCCCGTGAGACGTTCAGCAGGATCGTGCAATGCGGGCGGCGCTCGGCGGTGGACAGTGTCCGCAGACGAGCGAGGGGGTGGACGTCGGCTGGGGTGCGCAGGACAACCGGCAGCATTCGCCAGCCCATGGACTCGCCGGCGGAGACCAATGCCTCGGTCAGCACCCAGGTGTCTTCACGCGCGTGCAGCGCGATGAGGGCGACGGCGAGCGGGTCGTCCTCGGCAGGAGCGGGCATGGCGGAGATCTTCGCGCGTGCTGCCTGGATCTGCGTGCTGCGGGTCTGCTCAATCAGCTGGTAGGCCTGCTCAACGGACGAGCGGCACTCCGCGACCTCCGGGAACGTCTGCCAAGGCCACATGAGGAGACGCTCGGGGCAGAGGTGCCCGGGGTTGCGCTCGAGCCAGGCGGTCAGCGTGGTCGCCAGATCCAGGGCGGGGCACACGAGCAGGATGAGCTGCCCGGCCTCGATTGCCCGCGCGAAGTCATGCAGCGACAGGACGAGGCGTACGTTCAGCGGGTCCGGCTCCCAGGCGAAAACCGCCCGATGCGGCCCGAGACGCTCCGTGAGGAGCAGCGCCTCCGTGCCTTCGGCAATGCCGGGCAGGAAAACGTTCCCCGTGCCCGGTTGAAAGCTCTCCAGAATGGCCTCGGCCCGGACGGCGGGGATGGATGTGCGTCCCAGCCAGCCGACGGTGCCCTCGGGGGTCGTGAGGCGGTAGTTCATGCTGCCGTCGCGGGTGGCGGCCAAATCGGCGGGCGGATTCGAGGCGGCGAGTCTCTCCGCGAGAGGTTGGTCCTTCTGCCGGAGCGCGGCCAGGTTTCGGTCGAGGATGCCGAGATCGAGTGGCGACGTCACAGCCCGCTCCATCGGAGGACGTCTCGCTTCGAGAGATGGTTATACCGTGCCGCTCATACGCAGGATCATCATCGAGATCAGGAACACCATCCACAGGCCGTACGCGACGGCCGCGGCCGTGAGGGGCCAGCGCGGCAGCGGCGGGGAGTCGCCCGCCGGCAGGTCGTTGTCCCAGATGGACTTGGGCTTGGGTTGGCTCGCGTTATCGCTCATGACGGGAAGCGTACCGCAGGCCGGACGAGCCCGCAACGCCCCGGCATCCCGCGATCCCGCGGAGTGCTGCCGGTGTCCATTCCGCTCGCGGTCGGTTGCAGGCCTGCCGGGCGGCAGGCCGGGAGTAAGAGTGCGCGTGCGGAAGCCAATTCAGTCGGCGGCGATTCCACGCGACTCGCAGAGGAGGCCGTTTCAGGGCGGCAGAGAGACCATGTGCACCAATCTCCTTCTGATCGTGTTGTTCATACTGCCCATCCCCTGCGGCCAGACGACGGGTCCGGCCACGAAGGCGACGACGCGCCCGAGTGCGTCGGAAACCATCAGGGCTGCGGTCAAAGCCGGCTTGGTCGGCTACCAGCTCACTGATCCGGATGAACTCAGGCAACTGCTGGGTACCCCTCAATCCGAATCGAAGGAAAGAGATGGCGACATGGAGGTGCTGATCCAGCATTACCCAGGGGTGAAGGCTCTGTTCCGCAAAGCGCCGGGAAACGGCTCTCCGTTCGTCCTCTTTCGTCTGACCGCCGGGTGGCGCACGCTGGACATCGGGAGCGGGCGCACGGTCGTCTTGAGGAACGAGGGCGATCTGCGGAAATTCGACCTGTTCTGGGGTCTGACGAACGCTTCGTTGGTCCGGCTGGATTTGCGGCAGCACCGGACGCGACTGGATCAACTGCCCTTCGACAGCCGCACGGTGTGGCCCGCGGCGGACAGGCTTCCCGACGGCTTCGACCCGGCCAGGCTCCTGGAGGACGGGAAGAATCCCGGACTCGGGCTCCGGGGGCTGCACGGGCAGGGCATCGACGGGCGGGGAATTCACATCGCGATCATTGACCAGCCGCTGCTGCTGACGCATCAAGAGTACAAGGATCGCATCGTCGCGTACGAGCCGATTGACGTCCGAGGCGCGCCGGTCCAGATGCACGGGCCGCCGGTGACCAGCATCGCCGTCGGCAAAACGTGCGGGGTGGCGCCCGCGGCCGCGGTGCACTACTACGCGGTGCCCACCTGGAAGTGGTCCAACCTGCACTGCAAGCCCTACGCGGAGGTGCTCGACGGGATCGTGCGAGCGAGCAGGGAGGCAAGACAAAGCGACAAGGTGCGCGTGGTGAGCATTTCGCTCGGAATGTTCTCGGCGTGGCCCGACTACCAGCTCTGGAAGGAAGCAGTTCAGCGCGCGGCCGCCGAGGGAATCCTGGTCGTCAGCTGCGATCCACAGTTCCTGCGCTACGGGACGGCGAGCCGTATTGCCGGCAACGATCGGGAACTGCCGTCCGGCTACCGGCGCGGGCGATACTCCTCGGGATCGGACGTGCTTCTCGTACCCGCGGGGGAACGAACGACGGCCAGCCACGCCGGCGACGGCGTGTACACCTTCTGGCGGGAAGGTGGGATGAGCTGGGCGGCACCGTACCTGGCGGGACTTGCGGCGCTTGCCTGCCAGGTGAATCCGCAGATCGAGCCGCAGAATATCGTCGCGTTGTGGCGCAAAACTGCTGGCGGTGAGACCCGGGGCGTGCCCGTCGTCCATGCTGCGCGTTTCATCGAGGCGGTCCGCAGCGAGAAGACGCCGAAGACTCAGCCTTGATTCCCCAACTGCAGGTTCATCCGAGCCATGAAAGAAGGGACCGGCTCCCGCGGGCGGAAGCCGGTCCCTTTGGCTCAGTTCACATGGTGGTCGGTTACTGGCAGCCGGCCGGCA
>CAZJTF010000008.1:42176-46869 GCA_964548565.1 uncultured Planctomycetales bacterium
CGGCAGGTTCTGCAACTGATACGGAATGCTCGGGCCGGTAACGCAGTTGGAGAACGCGCCGAAATCCACCTCGTCCACACTCTCGTTGTTGTCGCGATCGAAGCACTGGCAGGTCTTGCTCAGGCTCGGGACGGGGCTTCCGGTAAGGCAGGCCTGGAAGGAGCCGAAGTCATCCATGTCCACGTCCCCGTCCGCGTCCTTGTCCGGCCACGGGTTCGGGCAGCAGAGGATGTTGGCGTCGCTGCACAGCGAGTTTGCACCGTGGAAGGTCCCGCCCACGGCCGTGCAGGCAGCCGGCTCGATTTCGCTGCAGGTGCCGTCCGGTGCGCAGCACGCGCCGTTGAAGCACGTCGAGGTCGCGCAGGTGCTCCCGTCGCCGCCGTACTCGCCGCCGATCCGGTCGCAGGCGACCTGGATCACGTTTTCCAGGCAGACGCTCTCCGACGGGAGGCAGCAGGAGCCGGTGGGCACGGTGACAAATTCACCGCCGGTGATGGCGATATCATCGATAAAGCCGGCGTACTGGCTACCCCGATAGAAGACGCCGTTTTCGGCCGCCAGGGTATCGTTGGTCGGGCCGGCGCCCATGGCGATGTTCTGGAACGGCCCGAGGTACCGGCGGGGGACGCCGGTCTTGGTTCCGGTGACATAAGGCCGGCACTGCGAGTTGGACGTGCAGGACTGTCCGGCTACGACGCTGTCGCTCCTGCAGACGCCTGCGACGCACGTCGCGTCCGCATTGGGCCTTCCGGTGACGGTGATATCAACGGTGGTGTCGTAAATCGTGAGCACGACATACGCGTCGCGCATGTTGTTGTACAGGCCGGTCCCGTCGGAGCCCTCCGGTACGGCGCCGGGCTTCATCTGCCACCAGGCATCCCCATCGAAGAGCACGGGACGCTCGAGGGCGTTGTTGATCAGTGCGATACAGGGCGGCTTTGGAATCAGCCCGTTCCCGCCGCCATAGGCCCCGTAGGCGATGGACGGGCGCGGAACGGACGGCGTTTTATTCTGGATGACGCAGGTCATCGCGGCGCCGGTGCGCTCGAGTTTCATGGCGGTGCAAGTCGTGTCGGTCGTGCAGGCCTGCCCGTCCATCGGGCCGCCGACGCAGACGTTGTTGGTGCACGTACTGACGCCGGGTGCGCGGATGGGCGCGTTCATGTACGGGGCAGGGCCTGCGAACAGTTCCAGCCACATGGAGGTGAAGTCTTCCTTACCGGCCGTGTTCAACCACATCCGGTAGGTCACGACCAGCGGATTCGCCGCGGTGCCGTTGACTGCGTTCACACCGGCGCCGCCTGCCGACTGGATGGAGGGGATCAGGCTCCGGACCGCCTGGTACGGGTCGATCTTGTTCATGCGCCAGGCGAACGGGGGATTCCACCAGATATTCCCCGACGGGCAGGTGCCGCTCGAGTAATGGTCGATGGCGCCGATCGCAGAACCAGGGGCTGCGTCCCAGCCCGCGTTGTCGAAGGCGACCGGGTCCGGGGTGCAGTCGCAGGGACTCGCCACGTCGCAGGTTCCTGAAAAGTAGGAATCGAAGGACTCCGTAAACCACTGGGCGTGGGCCGCTGAGACGAGCAGCAGGCCGGCGACGACTGAGGCGAGAAAAGCATGCAGTTTCATCCTGGTCTGTTCTCCGTTGGCAAGCGTCTCTTCGTTCCCGGACGGGACCGGTTTCCGCTCGGCGCGGACACAGATTGCATCGGTCGGAAGGTCGCGGCCGGAGACCGTTTCACATCCTCGGAATTGAATCGGGAAACAGAAATCTCCGCTGAAGTGACGTTAACGGTTTTTGGCCCTCCGTGTCAACAGGCAAGCATGCCGCGGCAGCAGGTTCCGGGCAGGGCACCCCACGGCGAGTGCGCGAACGGCTGCGGATTATGGGACAGCAGGTCGGTCGACGGGACGCTCTGTGGAGGGCTCGGGTAGCGGCAATAGGCCCAGCCGTGCGGGAATTGGCCCATGGGGCACCCCCTCTATGTCCTTGCGGGCGCTGATTCAGGCGGTCCGGCCCGGCACAGTTCCTGCTGGAGGAATTCCCGACCGGGCATTACACGCACAACTGAAGCACAGAGGCAAGCCATGAATGCAGCCTGTTTTCGTTCCGGCCGCTCTGCGGCCGTGCGATTGTGTTTCTGCGCCATCATTCCGGGCCTCGGCCGGCTCGCGGTGGCGGCCGACTATCCCATGACAGCCCTCGGCTACAACGACCTGGGCATGCACTGCATGAACCAGGACAACTCGGAGCTCATGGTCCTGCCCCCGTACAATACGCTGCACGTCCAGGTGATCGATCGTACGGGCGAGCACCCGGAGATCGTCACCTCGGGCTTGACCGTCCGCTACGTCGTCCCGGGCAACCGCCACTCCGCCGACAAGGACAATTTCTGGGTCTATGCCAAGGCGCTGCTGGGGGTTCAACTCGCACCGAATGTCGGCGTCACCGGCAACCGCCTGGCTGGCACGATGGTGCCGACAGGCGACAACGACTGGGCGGTGACCGGCATCCCGATCACGCCGATCGAAGACAGCGGGCGCGAAAACCCGTATCCGCTGGCAACGATCACCGTGTTGCGGAACGGCGTGGTTGTCGGACGGACGCAGGCGGTCGTGCCGGTTTCGTGGGAGATGAGCTGCAATCTCTGCCACCAGGCACCGGGCGCCTCCACGGCGACAGACATCCTGCGTGACCACGACCGCCTGCACGGAACGCACCTGGAGCAGAGCAAGCCCGTCCTCTGTGCCGGATGCCACAAGGACAATGCGCTCGGCACGCCGGGTCAGCCGGGAATCCCGAGCCTTTCGCACGCGATGCACGGAGCACACGCGTCGCGAATGGCCGCAGTGCAGCTCGACGTCGATTGTTACGCATGCCACCCCGGCTTCCGGACGAAGTGCCAGCGCGACGTCCATGACGCGCGGGGAGTGCTCTGCATGAACTGTCACGGAGGGATGGCCGAGGTGGCGGACGTCCTGCGCGAGCCCTGGGTGGACGAACCGCGATGCGGCGGGTGTCACCAGCGAGCGGGCTTCGAGTTTGAGGAGCCCGGCAAGCTGTACCGGCAATCACGCGGCCACCGTGGTGTGCACTGCGCGGCATGTCACGGCAGTCCCCACGCGATCACGCCGACCGTGACCCCGATCGACAACCTGCAGGCGATCACGATTCAGGGCCATCCGGGCACGATCAACACGTGCACCGTGTGTCACAGGACCGAGCCGCACGATCCGTTTCCTCACCGGCTGACAGACGATGACTGAGCCGGATCGCGAGATGGGAGGCCACCTATGCACAACCGACTGGAGAATCTGCTCCGGGCAGCGGTTGTCGTCATCATCACCGCCGGCGTGTCACGGGCGGAGCGGTACGCAGTCCTGGAACTGGGACCGGCTGCTGGCGGGATGTCCGAGGCCACCGCGATCAGCGGATCGGGAGATTGCGCGGGCATCATGAGCACGCCCGATCCGCACGCGATGCACGCTGCGTTGTGGAATCCTCAGCCGCAGATCCTGGGGGCGCTTCCGCTTGACGCACAAAGCCTGGCCACGGCCTTCGGCGCGCCGGGGCACGTTTACGGTGTGTCGTACGATTTCGGCGACGTGGGCGTCAGCGCCTTCCTGTGGTCAAACGGCCAGCTTGACCCGCTGGGACAATTGTTCGTTCGCAGTGCGAACAATGTGGACATGCTCGCGGGGTTCACGTCGCTGCAGGTTGCTTCCGTCGGGCTTGTCGAAACGGCGGCTGTCCGGCAGGGGGGGGCTGTCTTCCCGCTCGGTACCCTCGGCGGCACGAACAGCTACGCACACGCTGTCAACAGCGCCGGCGACACTGTTGGTACCTCCTACCTCTCGGACGACGTCACCGCGCGGGCATTCCTGTTCCGCGGCGGGGTCATGCGGGACCTGGGCACGCTCGGAGGGCAGACCAGCGATGCCTATACCATCAACGACAGGGGTCAGGTGGCGGGGGTTTCCGACACTGCCGGCGCCGCGCAGCACGCATTCGTGTTTCAGCTCGATTCCGGCGGCAATGTGACGGGACGCGTCGATCTCGGGACGCTCGCGGGCGGGTACAGCTACGCCCACGGGATCAACAACGCGGGCGTCGTCGTCGGGACTTCTGACGGACGCGCATTCAGGTGGAAGGGCGATGGGCTGCGCGATCTCAATACGCTGATACCCGCGGACGCCGAATGGCGGCTCGATTCGGCGCGGGGAGTGAACGAGAACGGGCAGATCGTGGGGTCGGGGCTTTACAGGGGCCAGTTCAGAGGGTTCCGTCTCGATCCGCGCTCAGGCGCCGATTTCGACGTGGATGGCGACGTCGATATGGATGACTTCGGATGGCTGCAGGCGTGCTATTCCGGGGCCGCTGCGACCCCGACAGGCTGCGCGGCCGCCGATCTGGATGGCAGCGGCAAGGTCGATGCACGCGATCTCACTGCGTTTATCACGTGCGCCAAGGGACCCGCCGTGGCTGCTGATACGGGCTGCCCGGAATGACCAGCCACACCAGCGGCGCGTGATTTCTGGAGCGGCCCCCTTTGAGCACGGCTCCGCCGGGAAAATCGTTGTCAGATCCCCCGTGGGCTGAGTATCATGGTTTTTGATCAGCAATCCTTTCGGTGTGCGTGACCAGCCACGTCGGATCGGGAAAAGCAGTCTCCCTTCCCGCCTCGGATCG
>CAZJTF010000009.1:0-42895 GCA_964548565.1 uncultured Planctomycetales bacterium
GGCCAGGCGTTGCATGTCCTTGCCGGCGTGCGACTTGGGGGACTCGATCATGTAGGGTACGCGGGAGCGGACGGCCTGGAGAACCTTCTTGTCGCGTCGGATGTGCCCGATCATGGGCATCTGGTAGCCGAGGAAGCGGTCGCACACGCCGCCGATGCGTTCGTGGACCTGCTCGGCCTCGCGCTCGTTGGCGACCTGGTTGATGATCAGCGACAGCACGGGGGGCTGGGTGACATCGGGGGAGGCGACGAGCACCTTGATGAGCGCGTAGGCGTCGGCGATGCTGGTGGGCTCGGGGGTGACGACGATCAGGCCCAGGTCGGCGGCGCGGACGAAGGAGGTGACCGACTCGCCCAGGCCCGCGCTGGTGTCGATGAGGACGACATCGTTGCGTGCGTGGAGGCTGTTGAGGCTGGCGAGCAGGGTGTGGCGTTCGTTGTCGTCGAGTTCGCCGACCGAGAGCTGAAAGTCGGCTGCACCTGCCCCGCATTCGACGTTGGTCCATGCAAACATGTGTGGGCCACGATTCGCGCAATCGAGACACTGCACGGGATGCCGGCGACACAGGCCAGATGCATCGTGCCGATCGAAGACCACGTTATCCTCCTCGAGGATGACGATGAAGACATCCTGACGCTGGATGACCTGACCCGGACCCGCCGCAGGGACGTGCCACAGCCGCCGCCCCGTCCCGCGTACGAGAAGGCGCTGCAGGATCTCCGATACCCCGACCGGTTTGGATACAACGGATCCGGCTTTGCGCCGCAGCTCGAGCCCGCCTATGTTCTGTGGCTGCAGGATGTCTACTACCGTTCCGGACCGACGCTCCACCTCACCGAACTCCGGACGGACGGCCGCAGCCGCGGCCCCGGGAAGAAGGCGATCTCGTTTGGCCCGGAGGATGTCAGGCGGCTCGCCTCTGAGTTGGACCGGCAGATCGGCCTGATCCTGCTGGGGACAAATCTGGTCGGGGACCGCTACGCTGGCGGCTATAGCTACAGCACGATGTCCCGCGCCCATTTCCCTGTGCCACCCCAGTGGACCGCCATCCTGCTGCCGCTCCTGTGCCGGACCGAACGATTCTACCTGCGCAGGGATGACGAGCTGATCCCGCTGCGAAGCGATGAGGGCGGCACGTGGGATTTTGTCGTGGCCGTTCGTCCGGACCCCGGTGTGGGGTGGAAACTGTGCGGCCAGTTCCGTCGCGCCGACGAGCGCCTCGACGTGCGCGACATCACCTGCGTCCTCGAAGGGACACCGGGCGCTTTCATCCACGAGGGCGTCGTCGGCTGGCTCAACGCCAGCGGTTGCTTCCACTGGGTCAGGCACATGCATAAGAACGGGGAGATCCCGGTGCCCCGTGGGAGCGAGAATGCGTTCCTGGCCACTTTCTCCCACCTGGAGGTGCAGCCAAAGCTTGAAGCGAATGAGCACTGGGGCGTCAGCCGGCTCGAAATCGACCCGGTGCCCGAACTCTCGCTGCGCACCGATGGCCGCCTCGGTGTCGCGAACCAGCAGATCACCGTCGATCTCGCATTTCGTTACGGATCGCTCCGCGTCGAGGCCGGGAGCCGGGGACAGATGCTCTACGAGGCGGCCGGGCGCCGGCAGATCCGCCGGAATCTCGACGCCGAGGGACGGGCGGCCGGCCGCCTGCGCGAGCTGGGCATCACCAGCACCAAGTACTCCGGCTTGCGGCTCCGTTCCACGCGTGCCGCCCAGGTGATCGGCACCCTGCTTCAGGAGGGCTGGCAGGTCCTGGGGATGAAAAACGCGTTTCGCGCAGCCGGGGCAATCTCGATCGAGGTCACGAGCGGGATCGACTGGTTCGAACTCAGCGGTACCATCCGCTTCGGAGACCGCGACGTCCCCCTGCCCGAGATCCTTGCGGCCGCCCGACGCGGCGACAAGTTCGTTTCACTCGGCGACGGCGCGATGGGGATGCTACCCGAAGACTGGCTCACCCAGCACGGCTCGCTGCTCGACTGCGGCCAACGCGAGGGCGACATCATCCGCTTCAGCCGCGTGCAGGCGTGCCTGCTCGACGTGATGCTGGCCGAGCTGCCCGAGGCCCGCTTCGACGAGCAGATCGCCGCCATGCGCGAGCGGATGCGATCGTTCACCGGCGTGCAGCCGACGCCCGCACCGGAAGGGTTTGTCGGCACGCTCCGGCCCTACCAGGAACAGGGGCTCGGCTGGATGGAGTTCCTGCGGGAGTTCGGCTGGGGCGGCTGCCTTGCCGATGACATGGGACTCGGCAAGACCATCCAGGTGCTCGCGATGCTCCTGCACCGCAAGCGCGCCGGCGACCAGGGTCCCTCGCTGGTCGTAGTACCCCGCTCGCTGGTGTTCAACTGGAAACGGGAGGCCGCCCGCTTCACGCCAGAGTTGCAGATCCTCGACCACACCGGCCAGGATCGCTCCGACGACCCGAAAACGTTCGGCGAGATGGACCTGATAATCACCACGTACGGCACGCTCCGCCAGGACATTGACGTTCTCCGCAAGCAGACCTTCAACTACGCCATCCTGGACGAGGCACAGGCGATCAAGAATCCCAAGTCGCTCAGCGCCAAGGCGTCGCGTCTGCTGAACGCCCGCCAGCGGCTGGTCATGACCGGCACACCCGTCGAGAACCACCTCGGGGACCTGTGGTCGCTCTTCGAATTCCTCAATCCCGGCATGCTCGGCAACGCCGGCAACTTCAAGGGCTCCTTTGTCGAGAAGCGCGGCGAACCGTCCGGACGTCTCGACCTGCTCGCCCGCATGTTGCGCCCGTTCATCCTGCGGCGAACGAAGTCGCAGGTCGCCCCCGAATTGCCGGCCCGCACTGAGCAGATCGTCGACTGCGAAATGACCCCGTGGCAGGCGGGCGTCTACGACGAGATCCGGGCGTACTATCGATCGCGCCTGCTCAAAACAGTTGATCAGCGGGGGCTGAAACGCAGCAAGATCCATGTGCTCGAGGCGCTCCTCCGCCTGCGCCAGGCGGCCTGCCATCCCGCCCTGATCGACAAGGGAACGCCGTCGGCTGACTCCGCCAAAACGGAAACGCTCATGGAGATGCTGCGAGAGATCATCGACGAAGGACACAAGGCGCTGGTCTTCTCCCAGTTCACCAGCTTCTTGAGCATCGTTCGGGCCGCGCTCGACAAGGCGGGCATCACGTACGAATACCTGGACGGCCAGACCACCGACCGACAGCAGCGGGTGGACCGGTTCCAGTCGGACCCCGCCTGTCCGCTGTTTCTCATCAGCCTGAAGGCCGGCGGCACGGGCCTCAACCTCACGGCCGCCGAATACGTGTTCATACTCGACCCCTGGTGGAATCCGGCGGTTGAGGCCCAGGCGATCGACCGCACGCACCGCATCGGGCAGGACAGAAAAGTGATTGCCTACCGCCTGATCACGCAAAACACGGTAGAAGCACGCATCCTGGAACTGCAGGATCGCAAGCGCCATCTGGCTGAGGCGATCGTCACGGAGTCGAACAGCCTCATCCAGAGCCTGACCCGGGAGGATCTGGAGTTGCTGCTGTCGTAGGCCGCCGGCGGCCCCCTCGGGATTACTTCAGTGCGTGCAGCAGTTCCCGCAGCCGTGCCGCGACGGATGTGTGCTGCGGATCACGCTCCAGGTTCCGATACTCGCGCGGGTCGTTGGCCGATGCATCCTCATGCGAACCTCCCCTTGAAGTGACTGGCTCATCGTATCTGCCTCGCACCACAGAGCCACACCTCCGTCGCTCTCGCCCGGATTGTCACCAGCGGGCTCCCTCCCGAACCGGTGCCCGTTACAATGCCGCACGGGAGGATTAACCATGCAGGAGCCGCTCAGTGGCAGAGTCGGGCTGTTCGGCATCGGGCTGGCGGCGTACTGGGCGCAGTTCCCGTGGCTGAAGGAGCGCCTCAAAGCATACCACCGCATCGTGCGCGGACGACTGGAGCGGTACGCCGAGGTCGTGGACGCGGGGCTCGTCGACTCCGCCCCGCTCGCGGCCGCCGCCGGTGACCGTTTCGCGCGCGAGCAGGTGGCGCTCGTCGTCTGCTCTGTCGGCACGTACGCGACGAGCAGCCAGGTGCTGCCGGCCGTTCAGCGGGCCCACGCGCCGGTGCTGATCCTCAACCTCCAGCCACGCAGTTCGCTCGACTATGCCCGGACCGATACCGGCGAGTGGCTCGCCAACTGCTGCTCGTGCTGCGTGCCGGAAATCAGCTGCGCGTTTGCCCGCAGCCGGATCCCCTTTCACGTCGTGACCGGTCTGCTCGGCGTGGAGAACGGCGCGCACGGCGAAGCGCCGCCCTCCCACCGCGAGGCGGTAAACGCCTGGCGCGAAATCGAGGACTCGATCCGAGCCGCCAGTGTGGTCACGCGCCTGCGGGGCAGCCGAATCGGGTTCCTCGGCCACACGTACCCCGGCATGCTCGACATGTACAGCGATTTCACGCAGCACACGGCGCAACTTGGCACGCACATCGAGGTGCTCGAGATGTGCGACCTCATGGCACGGGTGCCCGCCGAGTCCGACCCCGAGGTGGCCGCCAAGCGGGCCGAGGCCGAGCGCATCTTCCGCATCAGCGAAGACAGCCCGTCCGACCCGCTGGCGAGGAAGCCGACGCCGGAGGAGATGGGGTGGGCGTGCCGCGTCGCCGTCGGGCTCGACCGCCTGGTCGCGGATTTCGACCTCCACGGACTGGCTTACTACTACCGCGGCCTCGACGGGAACGAATATGAGCGGCTCGGGGCGGGGATGATCCTGGGCAACTCGCTGCTGACCGCACGGGGAATTCCTGCCAGCGGCGAGGGCGACCTCAAGAACTGCCAGGCGATGAAGATCATGGACCTGCTCGGCGCTGGCGGAAGCTACACCGAGTTCTACGCCCTCGACTACGACGACGGGATCGTGCTCATGGGGCACGACGGCCCTTTCCACCTGAAGATCGCCGAGGGCCGCCCGATTCTCCGCGGGCTGGGTCTCTATCACGGCAAACGGGGCTACGGCGTCAGCGTCGAGGCCACCGTCCGGCACGGCCCCGTGACCCTGCTGGCCCTCACCCAGACGGCCGATGGTTCCCTGAAGTTGCTCGGTGCACAGGGCGAGAGCGTGCCCGGTCCGACACTTGCGATCGGCAATACCAACAGCCGCATCCGCTTCGATTGCGGCGTGACGGATTTCACCAACCGCTGGTGCATGGAGGGACCGACCCACCACTGCGCACTGGGCGTCGGCCACGTCCTGCCTGTCCTCCGCCGGATATCGAGCCTGCTGAATCTCCCGCTCGTCGAGGTCGCAGGAGTTGAGAATCCGGCGGCTTCGACTGACAATGGAGGCATCTGAGCCGAGGCCCAGTTGAGCGCCGAGGAGTGATTCACAAAAAGCCCGCACCTGGAGACGGCCTCATGCATGCATCGCTCGCCTCATGGAAGCTCGAATCACGCGCCGAGCCGGTCATCCGCGTCGGCTTCGTTCTTCCCCAGGATGGCATGACCAGCCTCCACCTGAACGTGCCCGATAAGCCCTATCATATCGGGCCGGGCTGGTCAGGCGACGGCGACATCCGCGGCAGTTCCGTGGAGGTCCGCGTGGCTGAAAACGGCGTCGCCTGGCGGAGCGGCATCACGAGTGGCGGTCCGGCGGGCGTGGTGCGGATCATGCCCGGGCGGCCGATCGGCATCGCCCGCGGCGCCGGCGTGAAGCTGCACAACGTGGTGACGGGACGCGGTTTCCACTGGCAGAAGCGATTTCACCCGACGGTGCTCGGCGGGCTGGAATTCCGCGCGGTGGACGGTCACCTCCTGGTCGTCAATGAGCTGCCGCTCGAGGAGTACCTGGCGGGCGTGATCGCGGGCGAGATGAGCGGCCAGTGCCCCCTCGAGTTCCTCAAGAGCCAGTGCGTCGTCGCCCGCTCGTGGGTGCTTGCCCACACCGAAAACAAGCACACCGAGTTGCCCGTCGATCGCTGCAACGACGACTGCTGCCAGCGGTACCACGGCACGACGGATGTCACAGAAACGGTGCTGCAGGCCGTGCGCGACACGCGCGGACAGGTGATCCTTCATGGACGCGACCGGATCATCGACGCGAACTACTCCAAGAGCTGCGGCGGCATCATCGAAGCGCCCGAGCACGTCTGGTTCGTCAGCAAGCCGGGACAGCGCGCCGCCGTCGACGCCCCGCCGGGGGATCCCGCCCATGGGTTCTTCCCGGCCACCGGCGAGCGGCTGCAGGCGTTCCTTTCGGGCGACTGGCTCGCCCGGACGCAGTGCTTCTGCAGCCCCAATGTCGTACCCGAGCGGGATCTGCCGCGGTACCTTGGAAAGGTGGACGAGGGCGGCGGCCACTTCCGCTGGCGTGTCGAGTATGACCGCGCCGACCTCGAGGAGATCCTCCGCCGCAAGCACTTCAGCCGCCACGCCCCGGACCTGCTGGCCGGGTTCCACACGCTGGCGGGGCTGGAAGTCATTTCGCGCGGCCCGTCGGGGCGGGCCAGCGAGCTGCAGGTGGATTACCTCGACCCCATGGGGGCCCGCCGGAATACGCGGATCCGCTCCGAGTATGCGATCCGCGACGCACTGCACGAGAGTTTCCTGTTCAGCAGCGCCTTTGAAATCGAAGCCCAGCAGGACGCGGATAGCACGCCTGCACGGATCAGCCTTCTCGGGGCGGGCTGGGGACACGGTGCCGGCCTCTGCCAGATCGGAGCCCTCGGCATGTCAGTGATGGGCTATCGATGCGAGCAGATCCTCAGCCACTACTTCGAGGGGATCACGATCCACACCGCCTACTGAGCTTCCCAAACCCCTCTACCGTCGACTCTGGCGGACTGTGGCGGCGCGCGTGTGCGGCACTCTTCTATCCCTGGCTCGAAACGCATCAACGTTGTGTACGGTCGCGGTTCTCATCTGCTGTGGGGTGGTAGAAAAAGCGCGAGCCGGCGACGTAGGATTCGACTGCATGGTCTGCGCGTGAGGGAACACGGGCAAGCTCTACGTTAGTCGCGCCGCCGGGATGAGCCAGGTGCGCGGTAGCCTTGAACAAGGAGTCTGCCCCGTGAAACCGCTTTCGTTTGCCGTTCCACTTGGCGTCGCACTGGCCGCCTGCTGGACCCCTGCCGCCGTTGCGGATGATGACTGGGAAGACGTGCGCGAGGAGATCGAGGATGCGGCCGAAGAGGCGGCCGACGAATGGGAGGATCACATCGAAGACCTTGAGGATGACGACGATGATGACCACTGGCGCGCACGACGGTACACGCTGCGGTACGACCGCGACCGATACGACGATGACGTCGACATAGAAGTGCGGGTCGGCCCGCGCGGCTACCGCACCTATGAGTACGAGACTTACCCCGGCTACAGCTCGTACGAGTATCGTTACCGTCCCGACAGGAATCGCTACTACTACGAAGAGCGTCGCTATCGCGGATACGAGCCGAGGTACGAAGAGGAGCGCCGCTACTCCTACCAGCCGAACACCTACAGGTATGAATACGAATACGATGAGCCGCGCACATACACATCGCGCTCATACGACTACTCCGACCGGACCGAGTACGGCGGCTACGGGAACCCTCCCTGGTCAGAGCGCCCTGGTTACCGGTACGAGTACGGGGACGACGACTGGGATCGCGGGAGCAGCTACCGCTCGAGCCGTACGTACCAGCCGTATGATGACGACCGCGTGTATCGCGAGACGTACCGGGAACGCCGGACCTATCGGTACGACAGCGACGACGACTGGGACGACGACCGGTGGGATGACGACTGGGACGACTGACGCGGACAAAAGCGACACCTCCTGCAAGTCGTGGCGCCAGCGGGGCTGGAACGCTGCCCGGCGGCGGCTACGCCCGGAGGTCAGGTGGACAACACGGTTTTCTGCCGCCGGACGGCGCCCTGGAGCCGATTCGGGACAGAGCCAGACGATTTGTGCTGGCATGGCCGGCTCCGGCTTGCTAGCATTAAGATGCCGAGGCAAGCAACGCCGCTTCCGCAGGAGGTCTCTCATGAGCCTGAGTCGGCTACTCGCCCTTGCCGTCGTGACGTCATCGCTGGCGCTGCCGGCTGTCGCCCAGAACTGGCGCGAGCGTCTCGACTACCAGAAAGATTACCTGCAGTACCAGTATGACACCGCCTACGGTGGTTACGGCCAGAACTACCTCGATCCCACCTACACGCCGCGATACCGGGGCCGGTACACAGATCCGTACTATGGATACGGAGCCTCGTCGTATCGCGGCAAATATGGCCGCAGCTATGCCGGCGCGCAGAACGCATGGGGCAACTTCTACGACTATAACTACAATGACGGGAATAGTTACTACAACCCGTACCCCCTTGGAAACATGCCATACACCGGGACGGGCTTGTACGGATACGGCAGTGGCTTCACGGCACCCCGCCCCGGTACCCCGGGCTACGACATGTTCGGTAACTCCGTCGGGCCCAATTACGATCTGACCGGCCGAACCGCCGCGAGTTCCCGCGTCTTGTACGACCCGACGCAGGGAGAGACGTATCCGGAGCTGAACCGCGGCACTGCTGCCCAGAAGTACGCCTACCGTCTGCAGCAGAAGAATCCGACGACCGCCAGGCGGGTGCAGTCATCCGGGCAGGTCTCGGTCCCCCGCTCGACGGCAGGCGCGCAGAGCAACCGTCAGGTCTATACGCCGAACCGCACCGTCGGGACGACCCGCGCCCCGATACGCACGGTTCAGCCCAGCCGGACCGTGCAGCCGAATGCGGCGACCGGCGCAAACAGCAACATGCGCACCTTTGCGCCCCGTTCACCCCGTACGCCCCTCTCGAATGCCGGCATGAAGCAGTTGCAGCGCCGGTGAGCGGCCGTCGTGGGTGCAGAATAATCGCGCGGCCGGAGTCCTCTTCTCAGGGCTCCGGCCGCGGCAGTATGATGCGGCCTCGCGTTCTGGATCCCTGGTCTCATCGCGAGCGCCGACATGCATGCCGAACTGCTCTCCATCGTGATCGCGTTCCTGCTCCTCTCGCTCAACGCCACCGCAACCGGCGCGCAGCACGACACGCTGTTCGAGACGGATTTCGCCAGGATCACCGATGGAAAACTGCCCGACGGCTGGACGATCGTTTCCGGCGACTGGAAGGTCCGCGAGGGGGCACTGCAGTGCCCCCCGGGGACCGGAGACGCGCTGCCGACCATCCTCTTCGGCGAACCGGCATGGACTGACGTCTCGATCGAGGTCACTATGCGCTTCGCGCCGACCCGTGACACCTCCCGATGGTTTGCGGTGCTCACCCGTGAAGGTGCTTCCGATGGCCCCGGCGTTCAGTTCACGGTTCGCACTGACCCCGCCCGGCGCAACGGTCTCGAACTCGCCCGCCTCCGCCAGGACGGCACCTGGCATGTACTGCAGACCGCCCAGGGCCCAGCCGGCGACCCCGCACGCGTCCACAAACTCCGCCTGGACCTTCAAGGCCAGATGATTCGCGCCGCAATTGACGGCGAAACCGTCCTGACGTCACCCCGTGGTCACGAACTGCCGAAAGCCGGTCGCGCCGGTCTCCGCGTGGGCGGCGTTGCGACAAAGATCGAGCGGGTTGTCGTCCGCAAGCTCCCTCCGCTGCCGGCCGGCGCGCTCGACGCGGTCCGCAGCACACCCATGGTAATCGCCCACCGCGGCTGGTCTCACCTGGCACCCGAAAACACCCTCGTCGCATACGGTAAGGCGATGGAAACCTGCGCCGACATGGCGGAGTGCGATACGTACCTGACATCGGACGGCGTCCCCATCCTGCTGCACGACCGGACGCTCCAGCGGACCACCGGAGTCAACCGAAAGCCCCGTGAGCTCTCGCTGACCGAGATTCGCAAGCTCGATGCCGGCAAATGGAAGTCGCAAGAGTACGCCGGCGAGCGTATCCCGACGCTGCGGGAACTGCTCGAACTCCTCAAGGGCCGCATCCGGCCGGTCATCGAAATCAAGGAACACGACATCGAAGCGCCCGTCCTCCAGGCGATTCGCGACAGCGGCACGCCGCCGGAGGACGTGATGATTTTCTCGTTCTACCGCGACGTGGTGGAGCGTATGGCGAAAGTCGAACCCCTGCTCCCGACCACCTGGCTGATCGGCGACCTGCCGTACACGTCCGACGGGCGGAAGGCCGCGATCCGCGATGCTCTGGCGGCGCGGGTCAGCGCCATCGGACTCCCGTTTGACCGTGTTGACCCTGTATTCGTGCGCCACGCCCAGCAGTGCGGCCTGTCCGTGTTCGTATGGACCGTCGACGAACCGGCCGACATGCAGTTCCTCGTCCGCATCGGCGTGGACGCCATCATCACGAATCGCCCGGACGTGCTTTGCGAGCAGCTGAAGCGCGAGCGTCCCGCGAAGTAGCGTTCGGAGACGTTGGCTCCGCCGGAGAGACCGACGCAAGGACCGGCCCGAGCAACGTCCGCACCTCCGCCTCGCCCACGCCAAGCAGAGCCAGCGTACGGAGCAGTCGTTGCCAGACATCGTGCGGGATCCGGCGCGCATCCCCCGCGCTCTCACGCAGGCGCTCGACGAAATCATGCCCGTGTCGGCCCAGGTACTCGAGCACCAGCTCGCGCGCCGTCGTCCCGAGCGCCTCCGCCAGCGAACGCAGCCAGCTCACTTCGTCGGCATCGAGGGAGCCGCACGAGGTGCCGAAGGCAAACTGCTGCTCGAAGAGCTGGACCCCTACCCGACGCTCGATCCCGCGACATTCATCCTCCGAGAGCCGCAGCGCCCGGGCAATCCACCGCAGCCCGACGCGGTCCTTCGCCGAGATGGCGCCGGCCTCCAGCACCTTGCTGATGGCGAGGGCATAAAGCCGCTCTTTTACCGCCGGCAGGTCCCGCGCGTCGATATTCAGCGTCTGGGCCGTCTCGATAAACTGGAAGAAACGTCCTTCCCGCCGCATGCTGCGGGCCATCTCACGCGCAAGGCTGAGGACGCGCTCCTCCCGTGCCGGATCCACGGCCGGTTGGCGCGCCGTGTCCAGCCATTCGCTCACCAGGTCGATCGGCTCGTCGCATTCCATCGGGCCGCCTCAGAGGTGCATATGAGGAGCGTACCGTCCGCAGGTTCTACTCGCAATTCTCGTGCCGATATTTCGCACCGGGGCCCCTCCCCGGCCGCACAGGACGGTGTGGACACCACCGGGTGCGCCCGGTCATGCTATACTTGAACAGGGTCGCGGCGAGGGATTGTGTTTCCGGACGTGCCGAGGGGAGAACGCCAAATGCGGCGCATTCCTGCTGTTTTCTGCAGTCTGCTGCTGCCGACCGTCGTTACCGCCCAGGAGCCGCCGGCAGGCGCCCACGCCGTGTTGGAGCGCATGTACGCCGGACAGCCCGCCGCCACCAGCCTGTCGCAAGAGGCGCCGGCGGCCGAGGCCCTGCCAGGCGTCATTCCCCTGCAGCCGCGCCCGCCGGCCCGTCAACTCTGCCGGACGGTCTTCGGTTATCTGCCGCACTGGGAGCGGTCAACCGCCACCATCCGGTATGACCTCCTGACGCACATCGCCCTCTTCTCGTTCGGCGTCAGCAGCACCGGCACCGTCACAAACCCGAGCGGTTGGCCCTGGACGACCATCATCAACGACGCCCATCAGAGCGGCGTCAAGGTCGTGCTCGTCGCCACGAACTTTACGCCCAGTTCCATCGAGACGCTGATCAACAATCCCACCTATCGCAGCGCGTTCTACGCGAACATGAAGTCACGGATGCAGGACGTCCATGCCGACGGTTTGAACATCGATTTCGAAGGCACGAGCGGAACGTGGCGCGGCCAGATCCAGAGCTTCATGGCGGAGCTCACCGCCTACATGCACGCGGAGATCCCCGGCTGCGAGGTGACCTTCGCCGGCCCGGCTGTGAACTGGAGCAGCGCCTGGAACCTGCCTGCCCTGGCCGCCAGTTGCGACGGTATCTTCATCATGGGATACGCATTCTGGGGCAGTTGGAGCTCCACGAGCGGCCCGAATGCACCGCTCACCGGCGGCAGCGTCAACATCACGAACACCGTCACCGTCCAGTACGCGAACGTGCCGCGGGAGAAGCTGATTCTCGGCCTGCCCTACTACGGCGGCCACTGGACCACAAAGACGTCCGCCGCCCGCTCCAGCGTCGTCGACTGGATCGGATCCACCCGCTTCTATGAGGACCAGCCGAACGCACTCATCTACGGTCGCCAATGGGACACCGCCTCCCAGACACCGTGGTACCGATGGCATGACGGCACGGATTGGCACCAGGTCTGGTACGACGACGCCCAGAGCCTCGGCCTCAAGTACGACCTGGCGGACAGCGAGAACCTGCAGGGCGTCGGAATGTGGGCCCTCGGTTACGACCGGACCCGCACCGAACTGTGGGAGGAGCTGGAACGCCGGTACTACCGCAACTGCACCGCGCGCCTGCCGGATTTCGACGGAGATCGCGACGTGGATCAGGCCGACTTCGGCCGGTTCCAGCTCTGTATCACTGGACCCGACATCCCTCAGAACGACACCACGTGTGCCCGCGCGAAGCTCGATTCGGACAGCGACGTGGATGCCAACGACGTCACCCTGTTCACGGGCTGTATGACCGGACCCGGCGGCACGCTCGACCCGACCTGCCTGCCGTAACCGCATCCCTGGACCCGTGCGGATCCTCCGGAGGACCTGCCCCGGCTCCGTCACTTTCCAGGACGCCTGGTGCGCCTATATAGCCTTTGAGGCACGGAGAGCCTGGACCAGCAAGGAGGAGCTCATGCGCACCGCGTTCCTGGCACTGATGACCACCACCCTGCCGATCGGAAACTGTTCCCTTCTGGATGATCTCTTCGACGGCCCCTGCACCCTGATCTTCGTGTATGGCGTCAACGTGAACCTGACGAGCGCGGTTACCGGCGAGCCCATTGAGGGCGCCACGCTCACGCTGACGGAGGGAAATTACTCCGAGATCATGCAGCCTTTCCCCACCGGGGACGGCATCTACGCCGGTGCGGGCGAGCGCGCGGGCACCTACACACTCACCATCGAAGCTGTGGGCTACGAATCGAAGACGGTGTCCGACATCGTCGTCGGTGCGGACAGGTGCCACGTCATTCCCGTCGTGCTCGACATCGAGCTGACGCCGTCCAGTTGATCGGATTGCTCATTCCGGCGGTTGCCGCGTCTGTCGCGGATCCGTTAGCATGCAGCGCGGCCGGACAAAACCCCCTGGCCGGGAGAGCCCCATGCCACGCTGTGTGCTCGCGTTCGCCATGTCTCTGTCTTTCGCTGTGTCTGCGTCATCCGGTGCCGATTCACCGCGCGTGCAGGCGGTCCGCGCCTTTGCGGATAACGTGCTCCGTTACGGGCGCGACACGTACGGGCCGCGACACACACCCCTGCTGATCGACGGTCTCAACGTGGACACACACGAGCCCGTCACCTGGATTCTGCCGGACGAATTTGCCCGCGTCTGGAAAATGCCCAAGCGATGGATCCTCTGCAACGTCGCCAGCCAGCAGGCGCTGTTCCGCACCTTCGAGGCGCTCACAACGATCACCGGTGACGATCGGTGTCGCCGTGCGGCCGAGGAGGCGACGACGTACGCGCTGCAGAACCTGCAGTTCAGCGACGGTCTTCTCTACTGGGGCGGCCATGCGGCCGTTGATCTGGCGACCGAGCAGACCGTCGGCGAGAGCAACAAGGACTGGAGCAAGCCCGAACCGACGCCATTGCCTCCCGACTGGGAAGTCGGCGTCGAGCACGAGTTGAAGTTCCATTTTCCCTACTACGAACTGATGTGGCGGGTGAACCGTGAGGCGACCTCGCGATTCGTGCTCGGCTTCTGGTCCGCGCATGTGCAGAACTGGTCCAATCTGGACATGAACCGCCACGGCATCTACGGACGCAACCAGGGCCTGACGTGGGACCACGAGTACGTCGGAGGGCCCGTCCCTTTCAAGGGCAAGGGGCTCTCGTTCATTCACACCGGCAGCGACATGATGTATGCGGCCGCCCTGCTCACGGAGTTTACCGGCGACCAGCGCCCGCTCGAATGGGCGAAGCGCCTCGCAGGACGCTATGAGCAGATCCGGCACCCGAAAACCGGCCTGGCTCCCGACATCTACGCGTACTACCGAAACGAGCGCATGCTGGCGCAGTTCGGGCCGGAGTGGGGGGACCGCGTCACTGAAACGTCGGTCGCCAGTCTCTATGGCGGGCGGTACAGCTACCCCGTCGTGTGTCTGCTCAAGCTCTCGCAGCGCCTGGGCCCCCAGGGTGACACGTTCAGGGACCTGGCGATCCGCGATTTGCAGGCGTTCGCGAAACACGCGTACGACCCGACATCCAATACCTTCCGCTCGATGCTGATCGACGGGACCCCGCTCCATGAAGACACCGTCAAGCGCCCGGGGCCGATCTCGTTCGGCTACTTCGGCCCGAGAGGCGCGGGCGCGATCCACTTCTGGGCGTACATGCTCGGTGCGGTGATCAGCGACGAGGCGCTGCTGTGGGACACAGCCCGGTCGATCGGACGCGGCATCGGCCTGGGCGATATCGGCGGGAAGAAAGGCGCCGCGCCGGACCTGAACCCCGAGATCTCAGCCGACGCGCCCGAACTCGTGTTTGCACTCCTCGACCTGCACCAGGCGACCGGCCACCGCGCGTTCCTGGAGACCGCCCGCCGCGTGGGTGACAACATCCTGGCGCGGCAGTTCCACAACGGCTTCTTCCTGCGGTCGCCGAAGCACCTGTACGCAAAGTTCGATTCGCCGGCCGCCCTGTCGTTGCTCTACCTGGAGGTCGCGCTCACCGGCGGCAACGTCAAGCTGCCCCCGTACTACGGCGGGCACTCGTATTTCCACTGTGATTACGAGGGCGAAGGCAGGACCTACGACGGCGAGGTGATCTACAGCCGCGTCCAGTCGCAGGCCCGTCCCCAGGTGGCCGCGGAGCCACCCACCGAGTGACCTGCGGCGTGTGGCACAGTCTGACTTCGCCGCGCCGCCCGGGGTGGCACGGTCTGACTTCGCCGTCTGCATGGCGAAGGCAGGCCGTGGCGGAAGCGGTGGATCATACGACCACGTTTCGCTGTGTATCGCGACCCGCACGCATCACTCCGGCGCCGTCGACGTCGTGGGTGCGTGGAATCTCTCCGATGCCCGATCCCAAGCCTCCTGAAGCTCGCTGACGGCACGCGCCACGCCCGGCTTCGCCGCGTCCCAGGCACGCCCCGCCCGGCTCCGCAGTTCCGCGAGTTCCGCCCGTGCCGCGTCCGCCCGCCGGCTCAATTCCTGAATCTCCTCGCGCATTTCCGCCCCGGCACGGTGACCAGCGGTGCCGGCTCGCTCGCGCAGCTCCCGGATCCGCGCCTCCATGCGGTCGATGCGCGATTCCGTTTCCTCGATGTAAGCCTGGCGTTCCGCGGCATCCGCAGGGTTTTCCGCCGGCTGCGTAGCGGCCGGAGATTGCGTCGCCCCCTCTTCACAGCCGCCGGCAAACACCAGGCTGGCTCCAACCAGGGCACAGCAGATGATGTGGCGCATGGCACGTCCTTTCGTGATCAACTCGACGATCACAGAATCATATGACTGCCACCCGCGCGGCGACAGACTTCCCGCCAGAAGCGATTCGAAAGTGGCCTAACGGACGGGCAACCGGTCGGGGGTTCAATACGGGGAGCGGATCTCTTGGGTCTCCGCTGGAGCCGGCGCACGGGCGCTCATTCCCGGTAGATTTCCAGTGTCCGCGACTCGCCCCGTGACGGGCGCTGGAGTTCCACCGTAATCACGCCGTCGGAATCGCACCGGTAGACCTCGCACACCGGCTCGCCGGCAAAGCGGTCCGTTTCGACGATCGGCTCCCGCTCCGCCATCGTCCCTGACAGCGGCCGCCCTGGATCATAGGGGAAGAGCACGTCCGACCACGTCCGGACACCCCCCGCCGGCATGCCGTGCTGGTCGAGTTGCGTGCACTCGAGGTAGCGCAGGTGCCCGAGGTTGTGCGCGGGGTGATACCAGGCGACGCGCTCGAGCGGCGCCTCCCCCCTCCGCGGGATGGGTGTTCCCGCTTCGAAAATGCGGTCAAACACCTCCCGGCGCCCGTGGTCGCTCAGGCGGATCAGCCCGAAGTGCCGCGCGAACACGTCTCGGTACGACACGCGGTCCATCGCCGAGATGGCCGCGCCCATTGCCACCGACTGGAATGGCTTGTCTGTCAGGACGACGCGACTGTCCCGAAACGCTTCTGACGCCATGCGCGCGACCAGGGGCAGCCGCGACGAGCCACCCACCAGGTAGAGCGTCACGCTGGTGAGCTTGCGCAGCTCGGGCTTCCGGACCGCCGCCCGGTCAATGACGTCCTTGAGCATCGCCATCGCCGGCATGAGCAGCGGCCGGATCCGTTCCTCGTACTCGCCGACGGGAATCGAGGTGGGTCGCCCGTCGAGCCCGAAATCCATCGGGTTGAGGAACAGGCTCCGGAGCGTACCCGTCGAGATCATCTCCTTTTGCGTGCGGACCTGCCTCAGCAACGCGTGCCGCGTCAGCGCCCCGACCTGCCCGGAGGGCGTCTGCAGCCGATCCAGGAACATGCCGAGCAGCAGCTCGTCGAAATCGTCTCCGCCCAGCGTTTCAATCCCCGCGGAGGCGAGTACCTCGAAGGCATCGCCCTCCACCCAGACCACCGACGCGTCAAACGTCCCGCCGCCCAGGTCGAACACCGCGATCGCCTGAGGACCGGCGGCCTTTCCGCCGCGACCCGCCGTCAGGCAGTCCGCGAGCTCGATGGCAGAAGCGGTGGGCTCGTTCAGCGTGTCGAGCACGATGAATCCGGCCTCGCGGAACGCGTGCCGCGTGATGTGACGCTGCGCGCCGTTGGCGTTCGCCGGCCAGGTGATCACCGTTTCCAGCGGCTCGTCTGCGTCCAGGCCCTGCGAGCGCCGGATCGAGTCGGCAAAGCTTCGCAGGAAACCCGTCAGCAGTCCCGCCACATCCAGTCCGTTGGCCTGCTCACCGTTACCTTGAACCGTCCGCCCCTCTGCGTACGCGTGAAGCTGGCGCTTGAGCGATGGAATGAACACCGCGTCCGAGGACGAACCGAGCTGCGCGAAACGCCGCTCCGCCTCCGGGCCGTACAGCGTCTGGCCGCTCTGGCGCTCGTACAGAATCGTCGAAGGGTAAACCTCCTGGACGATGGTGCCCGTCGCGGTGCCGAGCTGGTGCAGGACCACCGAGAACATGCCGCGGTCGTGCAGAACCGCCACCGTGTTCGTCGTGCCGAAGTCAATCCCGAGGCGGGCCATGGCGGCTATCTCCGGTTGATGCGCACGCGTGCCGGGCAGATCACCTTGCCGCGTCCCGTGCGGAAGCCGGCCTGCAGCGGGTCGGCGACGACGCCGTCTGGCAGATCCTGCCGGTGCGTTTCGCCAACCGCCAGGTGAATGAGCGAATCGAAGCGGTCGCCCGGGCGCGCCTCGTACGCCTGCACACCCGCCAGCGTGAAGACGTGATCAAGTGTCTCCATCGCGCGCCGGGCAAAGTCGTCGCCGTCGCTCGAGTCCGCCCCCGCTCGCTGCGCCATCTCGTTGCGAAGCGAGGCAAGCGGCAACAGCATCTCGTTGAGGTGCTCCTCAACCACCTCCGCGACCAGCCGCTGGAAGGTCGCCGTCGCCCGGTCGAGGGGCGCCGTGCGGACCACTGCCCGCCCGCGCTCCGCGTGCGCGCTCGCCAGCTCGGTCAGCGTGCTCAGCGCCGCGTTCATCTGCTTGTTGAGCCCGTCGATGGCCGCCGCAATGTCGGCTTCGGCCCGTGTCAGAAGCTGTTCCTGCGCGGAGTCCACCCCGTCCTTGCGGACGCGTGTCATCGGCGGGGCAGACACCACTTTCGGCTCGGCTTCTTTCACTTGCCGAGTGCGTGACGTCCGGGCCGGTGTCGCTGCGGCCGGCTTGCGTGCCGAAGAGGATGGAGCAGAGCGCGAAGTGGCCTTTTTTGCCATGGTTGTCCCTCGCGTCGTTCGTGGCGTTTTGAAACCCCAGGCGCTGACAGGCGGCCACCGCGCGGCTGGCCCGGCAGCACCACGCGCGCCATTATAAGAAACGATCCACGCAGGTCTACCGCCAGACGAGATTACGTCTCCGTCTCGTGTTTCCTCGCTGCTTACCTTTCCTCCATCGGGGTGCGTTGATGAGGAGCCGCCGCGGGACGTCATGCGGCATAGGACGCTATAACCTCTTTAAGGATCCTTACGGCACCGGACGGCGACCGCCACCGGCCTGCGCCGCACTCAACTGCGCGCGCCCGCCTGAAACACCTGCCGATCCGTCTCCCGGCGATGTCGGAGCGACCCAAATGCCGCGAGAAGCACGACTTGGATTTCTCAGTTGTCAAATGGCACCCCCGCACGCTAATCTATTCTCGGCTGGAGAAATCGGGGTGACACGCGCTGCGGGCTGAGAACGCCCCGTCAGCGAGTCACCTGCAACAAGCCGCTCATTTCTCTGCGAGCGGGGGGAGATCGGGTCGGAGGTCGGTCCGCGCAATCGCCAGACTGAAATGCGCGAGCTCGGCGCATCGCGGCAGTACCCGATGCATGCCAGGCACGTTGCGCGGCCATTTCAGATCACCAGCTGCGTGTCAAAGCGTCGTGCGACAATCCTGGAGGCATCACATGTCCGTCTGCCCTGAGTTGCGCGTCTCGGATCAGCTCACGTTGTTTCGTCGTCGGAATCAAGTGATCAACGAAGCCCTCCACGGCTCGGGCACCCTCCGACAGTGGTCTACCGCTCTCGTCGCAGCCGTGCTGTTGTGCTCCTCGGCGGCCACATCGCAGGCGGGCTCGATCACGGTGACCAGCCCGAACGGCGGCGAGGTCTGGGTGGCGGGCGCGACGCAGACGGTGACCTGGGAGGGCGCCGACCTCACCGGCGACGTGAACGCGTACCTGTACGATAACGGGCAGTACATCGCGTGGCTCGGCACCGTGCCGGCTTCCGCCGGTTCCCTGGACTGGGTGGTCTGCGAGACGGTTGGCAGCGGCGACGCCTACACCATCTGGCTGTACGCACAGGACGCCCTGGGATATGCCAGCGACTCGAGCGACGCCCCGTTCTCGATCAGTGGGGCCACGCCTCGGCCGCAGTTCCAGCTGACGTATCCCATGGGCGGCGAGACCCTGACCGCCGGCTCCACCGTGACAATCACCTGGACCACGACGGACCCCCAGGGAAACATCAACATTGAACTCCATAAGAGCGGGCAGTGGTACAGCTCGATCGCCCAGCCCGCCATGGCTGACGGCTCCTTCGACTGGACAATCTGCCAGGAACTCGAGGATGCCGACGACTGGACGATCCAGCTGACCTGGTACGACTGCATCTACCTGTCGTCCGCGAGTGCGACGTTCTCCACCGCCGGCGGCGGAGGCGGACGTCCCACGGTCACGCTGACGAGCCCCAACGGCGGAGAGGTCTTCCAGGCGGGCACGCGGCAGACGATCACATGGGAGAGCGTCAACCCCTCCGGCGGCATCGGCATCAACCTGTACAACAACAGCGGCTGGTATGCCTACCTCGGCTATGCCGAGATGAGCGCCAACACATTCGACTGGGACATCTGCACCGGACTCGACAATCGCGATGACTACTGGATTTCGCTCGATGGCACGGACGCTTGTGGCGGATACATCGGCGACAGCAGTGACGGGCGGTTCACTGTGGTCGGCGCCACGCCCGAACCGGTGCCCACGCTCACGCTGACGGCCCCCGCAGGAGTCGACGCCTGGGCGATCGGCACCACCCAGGCGATCACGTGGAGCAGCACGAACCCGAGTGGAACCGCGTACCTGTCGCTCTACCGCCACGGCTCGTACGTGGCGTACCTGGGCTCAGCCCCGATGGCGGATGGCGCTTTGAACTGGTACGTGTGCTCGCCCCTGGGGCCGGGCGAAGGCTACGCGATTTCGATCTACGGCTACGATGGATGCGGACGGTATGTTCCGTCGGGCAGCGGGCCCGCATTTTCGCTGACGCCGGGGTCAACCGGCGGGATCGAGGTCACCAGCCCCGGCGGGGGCGAAACATGGCAGGCGGGCACCACCGAGACGATCACGTGGACGACGCCCAACCCCACAGGCTCCGTCAACATCTGGCTCTACAAGGGAGGCGTCCAGTACCGCTACCTCGGATGGGCCCAGGCCTCCGCGGGGATGTTTCAGTACCAGGTCTGCGAACTCTTCCCGGCGGCCTCGGACTATCGCGTATTCATAGAGCAATCTTCGTCGTGCGGGAACGTCAGCGACGTCAGCGATGCCGACTTCTCGATCGGCGGCGTAGTCGGTGTTAGCGTATTGTCACCGAATGGCGGGGAGACGCTTGCGGCGGGCACCACGGTGCCGATCACGTGGAGCGCGCCCGGCACTTCTCCGAACACGTACGCCTACATTCAGCTGCTCAAGAACGGGAATCCTTACCAGTTCCTGGCCTACGTGCCGGCCGCCTCGGGCTCGTACGACTGGGCAATTTGCCCGCATTTTGTCACCGGCACAGACTACACCGTCGAAATCTCGATCTACGGGTGTGCGACCGCGACAGACCGCAGCGACAGCACCTTCGCGGTAACCAGTTCCACCCTCCCGCCCGTGCTCACCATCACCAGCCCGAACGGAGGCGAGATCGTCACCGCCGGCAGCGATACGACGATCACCTGGACCGCCTCGAACTTCCAGGGATCGATTGAAGTGGCTCTCGTGCGCTCCGACGCGACGAGATTCTCGCTCGGCTGGGTGGATGCCGCAGACGGCTCACTCGCCTGGCACGTCTGCGAGTACTACGGGAACGGCTCCGACTACCGCATCGAGATCATTGGTTATGACCTCTGTGGATTGGCGGTCACGGACCGGAGCGACGATACGTTCACGATTGAGGGCTCGCTGACTCGCCCCTCCTTTTCACTCATCTCGCCACTGGGCGGCAGCCACCCGCTCGGAACCGAGTTCACCGTGACGTGGGAAGTGGTCAACCCGACGGGATACGTCGAGATCTGGGTCGAAAAACCCGGCGAGGTGTCGTACTGGCTCGGCCAAGCCTGGGCCGCGGATCAAACCTTCAGCGGCTGGGTGGGCGAGTGGATCGAGCCCGGCGGCGGATATGCCGTCCGTCTGAGCTGGTGCGAGTGCGGCGTGTGCGTCGAGGAACAGAGCCCACCCGCCATTGAGTTCTTCGTACCCCCGCCGGCCGATCTCAACCGCGACGGACGCGTTAACGGTGACGATTTCGCGTTGTTCAAGCCATGCGTGACCGGACCGACGATACCCTACGCTCCGCCGGCGCCGTGGCCCTCTGAATGCACGCTCGCACCGGATCTCGAAGGGATTCTCCCCGCCGATCTCGACCGCGACGGCGACGTGGATGCGTCCGATTTCGGCATCTTCCAGGGGTGCTACAACGGCAGCGCTCTGGCGAACCCTGCCTGCGCGGATTGACGCTGGCGAGGTCGATGGAGTCAGCACCAAGCTGGTTTGGAGGAACGGAAAAAAAATGCTTCGTGGCGGGGAAAGCGACCGCCCTGGAGCAGGGGTGAGCTCGCAGGCCGCGCGGCCGGGTGTCAGACCATCCGTCCGTTGTACCTGTGCACGGTCTGAATCATCGCCAGGTAGTTTGCCGCGGGCACGTAGTTTGTCACCGAGTTCCCCGAGCCGCAGGCGTAGCCGCCCGCAGGTGCACACGCCTCGAGGATCCGCCGGGTGCGGTCCGCCACCGCCTCTTCCGTGCCGCGCGCGAGGAGGTCCACGTCCACGCCGCCCAAAACCGCGACGCGATCCCCCCACCGGCGCTTGAACTCCTCCACCGGTACGATGACGTCCTCGAAACTGTGCTTGCCGTCGATGCCGACATGCTCAATCAGGTCAGGCATCACTGCCTCAACGTGCCCGCAGCTGTGCAGCAGGAAGAATCGCCCAGACGCGTGCGCCAACTCTGCATACTTGCGATGCCAGGGCAGAATGTACTCACGGAGGTGGTTCGGCCGGATCAGTGTCGACGTTTTGAAGCCCATGTCGTCGCCGAGCCAGATCGCGAAAACCCGCGGCATGTCACAGAAGCAGCGGAAGGCCTCGTAAATGAGAGCCCCGACGCGGTCAACCACTTCACGCACGAGCGTCGGGTTGTCGTACAGCGCGAGCATGAAACGCTCGGTGCCGATCAGCGTGCTGGCCCACTCGAGCACCCCGCCGGAGAACCCGATCGCCTCCATTCCCTCAGGCAGGCACGCGATTGCTGCCTCTGCCGCCGCGAAGCCTATATCCGGCGCCCGCGGCCAGGGGTACGTCTCCACCTCTTCGAGGCTCGTGATCGCCCCCGACTGCTCGTTGACCCACTGCCGCTGCTGCCCTGCACCGGCGGCGGCCGTATCCGCAGCCCCCAAGCGGTCCACCTGGAACGGAATCTCCGCCCGTACGCGGTAGTAGTCGTACCCGAGTCGGCGCCAGATCTCGACGCGGTCACGCGCCCACGGACGCCACGATTCCACGCCCCCCGAAGCCGGCGCGGGGGCCAGCGGGCAATCCCACACGGCCGCCATCACCTCTTCGGCGATCGCAAGCTCACACAGCGGCACCCGGTCGGGCACGCCCCGCCGCAGTACCGTTTTCAGCCGCTCCACATCCGGGTCCGGTCGGGGAAAACCCTGTAACTTCGACATCACGTCCCTCACTTCTCGCCCAGAGGCTACGCCAAGCCAGGCAGTGAGGGAAGTGCTTCAAGTCGGACCCCAACCGGGATGAAAACTGCCGCGTGCCTGGGAGCTCGCACAACCTCCGACAACGCGGGACAAGCTGCAGGAGCTCGACCGCTGCGTCACAGACGAGGACGCCACCAAGTCACGGATGAAGCACGACGGCCGCGCGGCAAATCGTCCGCGCTTCACCACCTCCCGCTTCCTTCCCTCTGTTCCCTCGGAGCCTCTGCGGCCAGCTCGTCTCCCAAAGTCCTGCCGCCGGCACGCGCGTCGGGTGAATCCCGGGTGCATCCACGGCCAGCTAAGCCCTCTTTCGCTCCGCGTCCAGCACGGTACGTGCGGCCGGAACCACGCCGAAGAAGCCGGTGATTGTCCCGCACGCGTAGTCCGGACAACGCCCGCAGTTGGCGACGTTCTTGCTCTTGCCGCACGCACGGATCTCACATTCCGAGCAGTGCCGGAAGTGCGGCCCGCCCGGCGATGTGCACCCGACGCAGAACACGTCATCGGCCGAGATCTGCACGCCGTACTTCTTCGACCACTCTTCCGCAGTCTTCTTCCGCAGCGCTGCGTCGCTGTTCCGCGTCGCGAGGTACGCCCCGCATTCCGAGCACACGATCCCGCAAACCCCGACGAGTCTCTGAGCCATGCAAAGTCTCCCTTGTGCCTGGCGGGCAGCAAACGTACGGCTGGTATGGGTACCGGTTGCGTCGCCGCGCACGGTACCCCGTGGGCTGCACCGTATCCCTCTGAAGAAATGGATGCCGCCGCATTGCGGTCCGACGGCGATCCGAGTCACGTTCCGGCCGGGCTGACGCGACTCTTCCGCCCCTGCCTTCTGCTGTCGCGCGACGGCACATCCTTCCAGTTCCACCATTCCAGCAGCTCAGGCTTCGGCCGGGGCGTCGAGGCGTAGTAGACAGCGCATCGGACCACATAGAGCAGGCAGCGATCCAGCGTCCGCCCGTGTGCCATGCACATCCGCTGGTAGATTTCGTCCGGATCCGCCTCCCGGAGGTCCGCGACCCGGGCAATCCCGGCAGATGTGAAATAAGCTGCGACACGCGGCCCGACGCCGGGGATCTTCAGCAGTTCAGACGCGCTTTGCCCCGTGGCACCGCCTCCGCACGATGGACCGGATGCAAACGAATTGCTCGCTAAAGAGGCAACCCTAACATACACCGAACTTGCCTCGCAGTCAAACACAAGCGGAAAAAAAACTGCATGGGCTGCGTCTATCAGCACAACATGAATCGCGCCGGCCACCACATACGGAAACCCGCCGCCGAATCACCGGTACCGACCCGACCCCCTCCGTCCGCCACGCCGCCTACGATTGACAGTGGCCAGCCGTTCGGGTGGAGTGGGGGCCGGCTTGAGGAATGCATGAGCACATCGGACGTGCAGAAGATCACGGAACCGGACGGCACAGCGCTCGTCCGGATTGACCCCTGGCTGACCCCCTACGCGCCCGACCTGCGGCGCCGGTATCAGCGGTACCGAACGCGTCTCGAACAGATCTGCGAAGCGGAAGGCGCGCTCGAACGCTTCACCCGTGGGCACCTCGCGTTCGGCCTCAATCGCGGCGAGCGGTTCGGCGAACCCGGCGTCTGGTATCGCGAATGGGCCCCCGGTGCCCACAGCCTCTCGCTCATCGGCGACTTCAACAACTGGAACCGCCACGCCAACCGCCTGGAGCGCGATCAGTACGGCGTGTGGAGCATCTTCCTGCCCGATGCGCAGTATGCCGGCTGCCTCACGCACGGCAGCCGCGTCAAGGTCCACGTAGACAGTGCGATCGGCGGCATGGACCGAATCCCTGCCTACATCCGTCGGGCGCTCTACGAACCCGGCGTGAACGCCTACACCGGTCAGTACTGGATGCCGCCCCACCCGTACGTGTGGCGGTACCCGACACCCGTGCTCACAGGCAGCCCGCGCATTTACGAGGCCCACGTCGGCATGGCCACCGAGGAGGAGCGGGTCGGCACCTATGGTGAGTTCACCGAGCGCATCCTCCCCCGCGTGCGGGCCGGCGGTTACAACGTCGTCCAACTCATGGCGATCGCCGAGCACCCGTACTACGCGTCCTTCGGGTACCACGTCAGCAACTTCTACGCCGCCTCGTCGCGATTCGGCACCCCCGAGGAGCTCAAGGAGCTGATCGACACCGCGCATGGCATGGGCCTGCTCGTGCTGATGGACCTCGTGCACAGCCACTCCGTGCGGAACGTCCACGACGGCCTCAATCTCTTCGACGGAACGGACCACCAGTACTTCCACGCCGGCCCCCGCGGCCAGCACCCGGCCTGGGATTCGCTGCTTTTCGATTATGCGAAGTGGGAGGTCCTGCGCTTTCTCCTCAGCAACGTTCGATTCTGGCTGGAGGAGTATCGCTTCGACGGCTTCCGCTTCGACGGCGTGACGAGCATGATGTACCTGCACCACGGGCTCGGCCGCGCCTTCGGGCATTACGACGATTACCTCCGGCGCGACCTCGACGAGGACGCCATTACCTACCTGCAACTCGCCAACCAGGTGGCGCATGAAGTGGCGAACAGGGACCACGCGTCAGGAAGCGGCCGTCACGCGGCAGCAACCACCCACGATCCGTGCGATCGCGTTCGCCGCCACGGGCCTTCCCCGAGCAGCGCGTCTGGGACTTCGGGAGACGCTCCGACCACGCCCATCGCAAACCGATCACCGGAGATCGACAATCCGCCGGTCGTACTCACCATCGCCGAGGACGTCTCCGGTATGCCCGGCCTGTGCCGGGCGATCGAGGAGGGCGGGATCGGCTTCGACTACCGCCTGGCGATGGGCATCCCCGACTACTGGATCAAGATTCTGAAAGAGCGCCGCGACGAAGAGTGGGCGATGGGCGAACTCTACCACGTTCTCACGAACCGCCGCAAGACCGAAAAGCACATCGGTTATGCCGAAAGCCACGACCAGGCGCTCGTCGGCGACAAAACCATCGCGTTCCGGCTGATGGACGCGGACATGTACTGGCTCATGAGCAAGGGGACGCCCGACAACATGGTCATCGAGCGCGGCATCGCCCTGCACAAGATGATCCGGCTCATCACGTTCGCCCTTTCCGGCGACGGCTACCTGAATTTCATGGGCAACGAGTTCGGCCACCCCGAGTGGATTGACTTCCCTCGGGAGGGGAACAACTTTTCCTATAAGTATGCCCGGCGGCAGTGGTCGCTCGTCAGCGATCCCACGCTCCGCTACCACGATCTCGCCCGCTTCGACGAGGAGATGCAGAAACTGGACATCCGCTACGCCGTCCTCGCCAGCGAACTGATCGAGCCCATCCAGGTCCACGAGGACCGCAAGCTCCTCTCGTTCCGCCGCGGCCGCCTCGTTTTCGTGTTCAATTTCCACACGACGCAGTCGTACCCGGACTACCGACTCGGCGTGCCCGATGCCGCCGACTACCGCCTCGTGCTCAATACCGACGATTTCTGGTTCGGCGGCCACGGCATCGTCGCCACCGGACAACCGTATCCCTGCCAGCCCGTTCCGGCAGATGGACGCTCGCAGAGCATCCAGGTCTACATCCCCGCCCGCTCTGCGCAGGTGCTCGCCCCGACCCACCCTTGAGAGAGGCGGCAAGTCTGATTCTGCATCCGTATGGCGAAGGAAGGCCGTGACGAAAGAAGCAGAAGGCGCCCTTGGACCTCACACGTCTGAGGAACTTGAAAAACACCGAAAGCGGGTCGCCGCATGCGCCCGCTTCCGGTGGGCAGTTGGCAGTCAGAGTCCCCCGTGTCCCCTGACTTTGCCAGTTTGGGTCTGTGGGTCCGGTCTGCTACTGCATGGCGGGCTGCGTCGCGGCAACGCCGTCAGAGCAGGCCGGCTGCCACCTGCAGACCGTGATCGTCTTCTCCTTCCACACCGGTGTGACCGTCCGCTCCCAGCGATACTTGGTCCGCGTCCGGTAGGTTGTGACCGGCACGCACTCGATTCTGCACGGATCGCACGGGTCCGTCTTCTTCACGTACTTGGTCTTCGGAACCGTGCACTTCTCAGATACCAGCTTCCAGGTGACCTTGTTCGTGCAGTACGGCACCTTCCGCTTCTCGCACACCTGCACGCGGCACGGCTTGTGCACCACCTCGCACGGTTCGCAGGCGGGCTTCGGCTCGCACGATGCGCAGGCGTCCTCCCTCTCAGCGCACTTGCAGCACAGGCCGGCCTGAGTCGTGGCCAGCCACGGCCATCCCAGCGTCAATGCCAGAGCGATGCATCCCGCAGGCAGTCGTCTCATGTTTCGATCCTCGCCATCCAGACGGACAGGAGCAACCCGGCGTCCGTACCGAAGCCCATCCATTGCGATCATAGTATGACGTGGACCGCCGAGCCTCGCAAAACTCATCGGTAAGAAGGTTGACCGAAGCTGACCGTGGAAAACAGGAAAGGAGTGCTCCGTTCTACGGGCGCCGTCACTGCAGCAGCGCCAGCGGCGAGACGCCCTCCCCCGAGAGCTGTTCCATTGTGCACTGCCGGGGAGCCTTGTCGGGCCGCCACCGCACAAAACGCGTGCCGTGACGGAATCGCCCGCCCGTGAAGTGGTCGTACTCGACCTCGACGACAAGCTCCGGCCGCAGGGGCTCCCATTCGCCTGATCGCTCGCTACTCCACCGGCTCGGCCCACCCGGAGCCCGTCCGGTGAACCCCGGCGGCTCTCGCATCGCCTCGAGTTTCCGCGTCAACGCCTTTTTCTCCGTCGCCTTCATGCCCGACGTGAAACCGACGTGATGCAGCAGACCCGTCTCGTCGTACAGCCCCAGCAGCAACGACCCGACCGTAGCCGCCTTCGTCCCGTATCGAAAGCCCCCCACGACGCAGTCCGCCGTGCGTCGATGCTTGACCTTGAGCATGCCCTCGCGGTTGCCCGACTGGTACGGCAGATCGAGCCGCTTGGCCACCACGCCGTCCAACGCCCCGCCTACACGCCGAAACCACCGCACGGCCACCGCCAGGCTCTCCGTTGAGGGTGACAACCGGATGCCCCCGCCGCGTTCCAGGTATTTCTTCGCGAACGCCTCCAGCAGCGGACGTCGCTCGCTCAGCGGGCGATCCAGCAGCGACCGGCCGCGTTCATCCATGAGCAGGTCGAACACGATGAGCACTGCCGGGAAATCCTTTGCCAACCGCTGGATCCGGCTCTGTGCCGGATGGATTCGCTGCAGGAGATCGTCAAAGGAGAGCGTCCCCTTCACGGGGATCACCAATTCGCCGTCGAGCACGAACCGCCTCGGCGCCAGCGCCCCCACAGCCGCTACGACCTCCGGAAAGTACCGCGTGAGCGGCTTGGACGCCTTGGACTGCAGCTCCACCTGCGTGCCATCGCGAAACGCGATGCAGCGGAAGCCGTCCCACTTCGGCTCGTACTGCCAATCGGTGCCCCGCGGGAGTTCGGCGGCAATCCGCGCCTCCATCGGCGGCAGCGGCGGCTCCACCGGAAGGCTCACAGCACGCGCTCCAGTTTGAATCGCCCCGTCCTGGCGACAAGTGGTTTCCAGAGATCGCCGAGCTTGCGGACACGCGCCGGCATGTCGCGCAAAGTGAAATCCTCGATCCGCACGCCTTTTTCGATCTCCTCCCATGTCACCGGTGCGGACACGGTCGCCAGCGGCTTCGGGCGGACGGAGTAGACCGACGCCAGTGTGCGGCCCCAGGCGTTCTGGTTGTAGTCGACGAGCACGTGATCCGGCGGACGCTTCGCGACGCGGTATTCAGCCGTCACGAGTTTCGGATGACGCGCCGCCATTGTCCGCGCGAAGGCCTTGGCGAACGTCCACACCTGCTTCTGGTCTGGCCCCCGCACGATCGGCACGTAGATGTGGATGCCCCGCGAGCCGGTCGTCTTCGCGTACGACGGCATGCCGAGCGAATCGAGCGCCTCCCGCACGAGCAGCGCGGTTTCGAGCACCCGGTCGAAGCCCGCCTCGGGTACCGGATCGAGATCGAAGTGCAGGTAATCCGGCCGGTCCACGTCGTCGCAGCGTGCATACCACTGGTTCAGGTCGATGCAACCGAGATTGACCACCCACATCAGCGACGCGAGGTCCTGGATCACCGGAAAATCGATGATGCTCTCCGAGGCGTGCTCGATCGAGCAGGTGCGGATCCACTCGGGCCGCGGCTTCGGTGCCCGCTTCATAAAGAAGAACTCGCCGCTCGCCCCGTTCGGGTAACGCTTCATCACCATCGCCCGATCCACCAGGTGCGGCAGCAGCACGGGCGAGACATCCACGTAATACTGGATCAGGTCGCGTTTGGTGATCCCCAGTTCCGGCCAGAACGGCTTGTCCAGGTTCGTGAGCCGCACGGTCCGCCCGCCCACCTCCAGTTCGGCCGACTTCCCGGACGGAATTCGCGGCAGCCGGCTGGAAATCCGGCGTGGCTCATCCGCAGAGATGCGTGAATAACGGGCAGGATGTCGGTTGCGCGTCGCAGTCGTTCGCGGCATGAGGTCCTCCGGCCGGGCCATCCAATCCTACGCCGGACCGAGCCGCTCTTCCCTGTGCATTTGATTCAATTGATTGCTGCAGCGTTTGCAGATGCCGCTGCGCTCGGTCAACCTGGATTCTCACTGCTGCTCCCGGCCTTGGCCGTTCTCGGCATCCATGCCGTACCGCACTCGGGGCAGACTCCCGACTGGTTACCCGTCAGGTCGTAGCCGCACGTCCGACAGTGCGACCGCAGGGCGGCCCGGAGCATCCGTGGGTACAGTCGCCAGGCGGCCACGCCCAGCAGCAGCGTCGGGAACCACAGCGCGACCGCGAGACCCCCCGCCGGGTAGCGACCGCCGGGACCGTTCTCCATGCGGAACTCGGCGTCGAAGAACCAGGGCGCCTCGAACTGGTCTTCGTAGCGGCTCAGGCCATACTCGTACCAGACAACGCTTCCAGGTCTGAGCGGGCCAAACGCCACGACCAGTGTCCGCTTGATGACGCCAACCGCCGCGTAGTCGAAGCCCATCGCCGCATACCAGTGCGTGCTGACCGCCATCAGCAGCAGCATGAGTACGAAGGCGGCAGCCGTGCCCCGCGCCCAGAATCGCTGCCGCCGGGGAATGTGGGAGAAGTCGAACGCACGCTCGAGGCGAACCCCGCGGGTGAGGCGACCGGCCAGCCACGCACCAACGAGAAACCCTGCCGGAGCGGTCAGCCAGGGAAGGCTGTCCATCGCGCCCATGCACCAGTCCCAGCCGCTCTGGCCGATGGTCCAGCCGTTCGGCCAGAGCACGTTGCGATGCAGCCAGTAGAGCACCTCGCGCTTTCCGTCATAACCCCAGTTCGTGGATCCTCCCGCAGCAGCGGCAGCCGCACACGCAATGAGGAGAATCATGACGAAACGCGCAGTCGGTTTCATGCAGGCGTAGTCCTTTCAGTGGTGACTGCCGAGTCTACCCTTTACCGGAGGCGGGGACCAGTGCGGCGTCAGCCTCGACGCTGCCCGGCGCGCCGCTTACCATGTCTGCCACAAGACCTCTGTTTTACAGGAGCGGCAGAATGAAACGTCCATCGGGTGCGGGTCGCGGTCTCACGCGACGCAGGTTTCTCGGACAGGCCGCCGCCGGCGCGCTGGCCGGCATCACCATCGTTCCGCGCCACGTCCTCGGCGGGCCTCGACACATCGCTCCCAGCGAAAAACTCAACATCGCCGTGATCGGCGTCGGCGGCCAGGGCATGACCAACCTGGACCAGCTTGCCGATCAGAACATCATCGCGCTGTGCGACGTCGACCAGCAGCGCGCCGCCCCCGCGTACGCCCGCTGGCCGCAGGCCAGGCGCTACACGGACTTCCGCGAGATGCTCGAAGAGCGGGACGACATCGACGCGGTTGTTGTGGCCGCGCCCGACCACATCCACGCCGTCGCATCGATGGCCGCGATCCGCAAGGGCAAGCACGTCTACTGCGAGAAACCACTCACGCACACGGTCCGCGAAGCCCGAACGCTGACCGAGGCGGCGCGCAAGGCCGGGGTCGCCACCCAGATGGGGAACAGCGCCCAGGCCGGCATGGGCGTGCGGACGCTCTGCGAGTGGGTCGAGGATGGCGCGATCGGCGCGATCACCGAGGTGCACGTCTGGTCTGACCGGCCGATGGAGGGAATCAATGGCTTGTACTGGGACCAGGGAGTCGAGCGCCCGAAAGACACGCCTGTCGTGCCGTCAACGCTCGCCTGGGACCTCTGGCTCGGCCCCGCGCCCGAACGCCCCTATCATCCCGCTTACGTACCCTTTGCATGGCGTGGCTGGTGGGACTTCGGTACCGGCGCGCTCGGCGACATGGGCTGCCATGCCATCGACCCGGTCTTTCGCGCGCTCAAGCTCGAATACCCGACGCGTGTCGAGGCCGTCAGCACGCGCGTCAACAAGGAGACGTACCCCGTCGCTTCCATGGTGCGTTACCAGTTCCCGGCCCGCGGAAAGCTGCCGCCCGTCCGGATGACCTGGTACGACGGCGGAATGCGCCCGCCGCGTCCCGCCCAGTTGCCGGATGGCGAGCCGCTCGGCGTGGGCAACAACGGCCTGCTCTTCATCGGCGAGGAAGGCATCATCATGAGCGGCACCGGCGGTCGCGATCCGCGCCTCCTCGGCCCGCACGGACCGGTGGATCGCCCAGCCGCTCGGCGAATTCCCCCCTCCCCCGGCCATTGGGCGGAGTGGGTCCGCGCCTGCAAGGGGGGCGAGCCGGCCGGCTCGAACTTCGAACACGCGGGACGCCTCACCGAGTGCGTCCTTCTCGGCAACATCGCGCTGCGGCCCGAACTCCGGGACACTCTCGCCGTCCGCCCGCTCGAATGGGACGGCCCGAATCTCCGCAGCCCCAACCTCCCCCAGGCGGACAAGTTCGTCCACACGACCTATCGCCAGGGCTGGACGCTGTAGCCAAAACTGCCGCCGCTCCTCGAGCTGTCGGTAGCGAAGCCGGGCTTCGCCGTGAGGCCTGGTAACGCCCCCGCGCAAGCGAGGCTCAGGGGGTGTCGCATGTTGCGTCATCGCCCCTTAAGCGGTGACAACCCGACCAAACCACCGCCCGTGCTTGCGGCCGCCACCTCCCGTGTCTACGGAATCCTGTAAGGCCGGTGATTCGGACTGCAATCTTTGTTCAGTGATCTGACGGCGGGCTGTCCGCGGCCCGCGATCTCCCCCGGTTCAATTCCGGCGCGCCTTCCGGCGCGCTCTGCACGCGAGGGCGAACATGAGGCGATTCCTTGTCACGGCCATCCTGGGTGCCGGTGCCGCAATCCCGTGCATGGAGGCGCGAAGCGCGACGGTGTTCATGGACGATTTCGACACCGCCACCTCCGCCGCCTACACCGTCAGCCAGAGCTCCTCCGACACGCGCGCGACCTTCGCGTATGACTACAGCGCGGACGGGATTCCCCCCGCCCCGCGTTCGAACGGCACCACGCTCGGACTCAAGCTCGAAGCCAACATGACCTCGCCCGGTGCAACGGAGGGCCTGACGCTCAGTCCGGTCGGGCTCGAGATGTCCGGCGACTACCGCGTCACGCTCGACCTGTGGATGAATGCGAACGGCCCCTTCCCCGGCGGCGGCACCGGCTCGACGGAGTGCTTCTCCGTCGGCATCGGATACGACGGCGCCACCGTCAACCGCATCGTCGTCGACGCCACCCCCGGCACGTTCACCGGCAGTGGCGCGTGGTTCACGGTGACGGGCGAGGGTAACGCAGCCCGCGACTTCCGCGCCTTCAAGAACACACTGGAAATCCTTGCCAACGCGGCCCCTCCGAACCAGAACGCCTTCGCCGCCGGGACGCTCGTCAACGGCTCCCACAACAACATGGACGTCTACTATGGGGGAGCCTTCCCGGCCGGCGCCGCCCCGCCGCTGGTGCAGCAGATTGCACACCCGCAGCAGTTCGGCTCCCTCAATGCCGGCGCGATCGGGTTCAAGTGGCGCACGGTGGAGATCCTCAAGTCAGGCAGCACCGTCACGTGGAGCATCGACGGCGTGCGGATCGCCACCCTCACCGACGCCCCCAGCAGCCCCGTCTCCCTCATCGGCCGTATCTCCCTCGGGTACATGGATCCATTCAGCAGCGTCTCGAACAACCCGGCTCTGTCGTTCGGGATCGTGGACAACCTTGTCGTCACGACTGGCCTCGACTTCGACAACGACGGGGTCCCCGATACCACCGACAACTGCCCGGGCGCCTCGAACCCACAGCAGGAGGACACGGACGGCGACGCGGTCGGCGACGCTTGCGACAACTGCCGCGGAAGGCAAAACGCCAACCAGCGCGACGTCGACGTCGACGGCGTCGGCGACGTGTGCGACAACTGCCCCGAGACCCCGAACGCGGACCAGGCTGACGCGGACGCAGACGGCTTTGGTGACGCCTGCCCGAGGCCGGTGGGCATCGACATCTCGCACCACCAGGGTGCGATTAACTGGCAGCAGGTCCGCAGCAGCGGACGCGTATTCGCTTTCGTCAAGGCGACGGAAGGCTTCACCTTCGACGACCCGCTTTTCGCCCAGAACATGACCGCCGGACAGGCGGCCGGCGTGCTGATGGGTGCGTATCACTTCGCCCGGCCCGATAACAATGCGGCCATCGACGAGGCCGACCATTTTGTGGCCGTCGCCGGGCCGTGGCTGAGGAACGGTTTTCTGCGTCCCGCGCTCGATCTCGAGCGGCTGCCGGATGAGGGACCCGGCGCGCTCACGCAGTGGGTAAACGAATGGATGGACCGCGTAGAGGCTCGCACCGGCGTTGCGCCGGTGATCTACGCGTCGGCCACGTATGCGAACTGGTGCCTCGACGCCAGCCTGACGCCTCACCCACTGTGGATCCCGTACTGGACGGGCGGCGACGTGCAGTCGGGTGACCCTCCGACGACTGGCGTTTGGCAGGGCTGGACGTTCTGGCAGTACAGCAGCACGGGGACGGTACCCGGCATCAACGGCGCCGTTGATGTCGACATCTTCAATGGCTCCTACACGAATCTGCTTCAAGACCACGTCATCGGCTTGCCGGATGCGGACGGCGACGGCTACCAGGACGTCTTCGACACCTGTCCGCTGCTGCCGAACGCCTCCCAACTCGATGCGGACGCCGACCGGGTCGGTGACGCGTGTGACAGCTGCCCTGGGACCGTTCCCGGCGCAGCGGTAGACGCATCTGGCTGCCCTCCGATCATTCCCGGCGATCTCGATCGCGACGGAGACGTGGACGCCGCCGACCTGGCGCAATTCCGTGCCTGCGCGACTGGTCCCCACGTCAAGCAGGCGAATGACTCCTGCGCCAGCGCGAAACTCGACGCCGACGACGACATCGACATGGACGACTTCGGCATCCTGCAGCGCTGCCAGCGCGGGCCAAACATACCCGCCCTCCCCACATGTGCGGATTGAAGCCGGCGCGGTGATCTGACAACTCCCCCCCCAAGGGACCCAAGGCGTGCGCGCTGCCCGCAGTTGCGGTTCGACTGATGATGACGGCAGCTGCAGCAAGCCACGACGCGTGGAGCCGAAAGGCCGCGACGGGCTGCGGCGTGGGCGTTTCATGCGTGCTGTTCGCTGATTCACCGGGAACGCGCACCCCCTGTGGCGCCGCGGCGAAACCCGATCGGCGGACCGCTACGCCCCACAACCGCCGCAGTGGTGTAGAATGCCCGCCAACCGCGACAGCGGCGCAAGCCGACCTCCCGCGGGCGAGTCGACCGGGCGCAGTGTCGTCAGACGAGGCCGCCGCAGCCGAGGGCTCCGCACGTCAGCAGGAGAACGCAAGTGGACGCAGTCGATTCGGGAGCTCCCGATGCCGGGCGAATCATCTCCATCGACGCCCTGCGCGGCTTCGACATGTTCTGGATCGTCGGCGGAACGCCTGTCTTTCTCACGCTGGTGAAGCTTTTCGTCAATCCCGCCCCCGAATGGCTCCTGCAGCAGCTCGAGCACAAGGCGTGGAACGGCTTCTCAGCGGAAGACCTGATCATGCCGCTCTTTCTGTTCGTGGTCGGCTGCGCCATGCCGTTTTCGTTCGGCAGGCGACTCGCGCAGCACCAGCCCCGGCGCGAGATCTACTTGAAGATCCTCCGCCGTGTCGCCATCCTCTGGATCCTCGGCATGATCTACCAGGGAAATTTGTGCAAATACGACTGGAAGGAACTCCTCCTCTTCAGCAACACGCTGCAGGCGATCGCCGTCGGCTACGCATTCGCCGCCCTCGCGATGCTGAACCTCCGGGTCGTCGGCCAGGCCGTGACCATCGCGGTGCTGCTCGTGGTGTACTGGGCGATCATCTCGTTTGTACCGGTGCCCGGCCATGGAGCCGTCATCATCGAGCCCGACGTCAACATCGCCCGCTGGCTCGAGGAGCTGATCCTCGGCCGCTTCCATCGCGGCAGCTACGTCTGGATCCTGCCCAGCCTCGGCTTCACCGCCACCGTTCTCCTCGGCGTGATGGGCGGGCACGTGCTCCGCGCGTCAGGGTCGCAGGGACGCAAGGTTGCGTTGCTGGTGGCGTTCGGCATCGGCTGCCTCATTGCGGGACATCTCTGGGGGCTGCATCTCCCGATCAATAAGCACATGTGGAACAGCCCCATGGTTCTGTGGTCGGCCGGCCTGAGTTTCCTCCTGCTGGCGCTGTTCTACCTTGTGATCGACGTACTGGGATGGCGGGCCTGGGCATTTCCGTTCATCGTCATCGGCGCGAACGCCATCACCGCCTACATGCTGTGGCGGGTTGCCAATTTCAGATCGGTTGCCGATTACCTCGTGGGCAGTGCCGTCCCGCGTCTCGGCGCCTGGGGTGACTTTCTGCACGCGTTCATCGCGTTTGCGGCCCTGTGGGTGCTGCTCTGGTACATGCGCCGTAACCGCACGTTCATCCGGATCTGACACAAACACGAGGCCGAGCCGCTGGCCCCAATTGAGAGCAGATGCATGAATGACACGTGGATCAGACGCCCGGCGGGATGCCTGCTGTCTCTGGCAGTGATCCTCCCCCTGCCGCTCGAGGCCGGGGAGCCCGAGGCGCGTGTCGACGTCGCCCTGTCGTTCGACATCGGCGCGGATCATGTCCCCCCGGCTGACTTCCTGCGGGGCCTGGCGGCCGCATGGTGTCATTGCATGGAGCGTCAGAACGTGCCGCCCGACAACGTCACGCTTGGCGAAGGATTCGCCCTCCTGACAGAAAGGCACGTGCCCCCGAAACCGGTGACCCCGTTCACGTGGTCGATTCACCGGCGTGATCTGAGCACCGACGGCATTCTCGCCGTCGCGCGGCTCCAGGCATGGACGCTGAAGCCGGCCATCCGCCGGGTAGGCACAGGAACGCCGCGCGCCAAATGTTGTGCGCTCATTCCGTGCGACTCTCGCGGTACTTCACCGCAAACGCCCGCTCGGCCCATGCCACATCGTCGTCCAGCGTCTTGCGGGCCGCCCGATAGCGGTCGGGAAACACCTGCCGCGCGCGATCGGAGAGCGACCGGAGATGCAGTACGTACGCCTCCACCGCAAAGCGGGAATGCGGCGTCGACGCCAGGCGGTTGTACTGCTCGCGCACGAAGTTGAAGTTCGTGCGCCCGCTGCCCGCCACGAGCATCCCGGGATACGCCTCCACCAGGTCGCGCAGCACCGCGCGCGCCTCCGGCGACTCCTCGAGGTGCAGGATCGCCTGGCCGATCGACCGCGCGGGGTCGTATGCGCCCGGGTTCCACGCGTAGTCGGCGCACGTCAGCAGCGGGATCCGGTTGATCTCGTTCTGCGGGCAGTGCGGGTTGCTCATGTACCCGTCCACCACCGCGCACAGGTCGGCGTCCCGCCCGAGCACCGGCCCCAGGTGCAAAGTCGGCGCACTGTCATTCACGGGGTAGTTGTCCCACAGGATCAGGCGGTGTTTGGCAATGCCGCGGTACGTCTCCGCCGCCCTCCGCGTCACCTTTCCGGTCACGCCGTCGCCCGTCCAGAACAGATACACGTCCGGGTGCAGCTCCTTCGCCAGCGCTTCGAGGTACACCTTCTGCCTGGCCTCGGTACCGTCGCCCCAGTACCACGTCGGGCAGAACACCACCTGCGCGCCGGGATCTTTCTCGCGCAGACGCGACAGCAGCTTGTTCACGAGCTGGGCATGTTCGGGGCCGGCGATCCGCACCCCGTCCATCACGTGGACGTCGTCAATGGGGATGCAGAACCACCGCACGCCGACGCTCTGGGCCCACGCGAAATTGGCCCAGAGTTTCTCGAAGTCCTCCGCGCTGGTCGGGTTCATCGGACGCGGGGACGAAAGCTGCGGGTGCACCGCGAAGCAGAACGAGATGCCATTTTCCCGGCACGCGCGGGCCACTTTCGCGTAGGCCGCCTTCCGTTCCTCCGGCAGCGGCTCCCACCAGCGATTCTCGAAGCGCGGGCTCGTCGCGAACATCGAGAGGTAGCAGTTCATCAGGAAATTCATCTTGTACTTGCGCAGCACCGGGATTTCCGCCAGGTACTGCTCGGGCGTCCAGTTCCATCCCTTGGTGCCGCGGATGCTGAACCCCGGCTCGGCGCCGTCGGGCAGCGGTTCCGGCAGCGGGCGCATCTCGGCAGGCATCTGCACGAAGAAATCCTTGGTGATGTCGCGACGAATCTCGAGTTTCTCGCCCCCGATGCCGCATGACGCCACCATAAACCACGGCGGCAGGCCCACGACCCCTTTTGCCTCGCGATTGACGATCACCACCACGTTCGTGCCGGCTTTGACCACGCCGGTCGGGATGGGGAATTTCTCCGTCTTCCATGCGTCCGTGGGAAAGCGGCTCTCGCCTTCGAACAGCGTCGTCCCGTTGAGAGTGATCGAGATCGCGCAGGCCTCCGGCGCGTCGTCGTCGCGCCCCTTCACATGCAGGAACAGCGGCCCCTCCGGCAGCTTCTCGAGTTCGAGCGTCGCCTGCATGCTCGCGGAGGCCCCCGTCGGCTGCGCGTAAACCAGGTTGACCTGCTCCTCGAAGAAGCTCGAACCCACATGGTCTTTGGCGCCGCCGGTAAACTCCGGACCGGAAACAACACTCCCCGCCACGCCGGGGGTCGCCGCGCAGCAGACACATGCAAGACCGATCAGAATGCGGGACGTCTGGCCGTTCATGTCACCTCCAGCAGTATTTCGAGGGAGCGATCGTTCGAGGCAGGAATCCAGTGCGGAGCGGGTAACCCGGCTCCAGCAGCACTCGTCAGCGCATCACCATCGCTGAGCAGGCGATCTGACCCGCTCACCAGCCCACCGGGCGCGGCTGGTGCCAGCGAACGAGAACTCTGTCATGCCGGCGGGGCTCCGCATGCCCGTCGCCGAAAACCACGTTGGATTTGCCGGTACGAGAGCCGCGCGGATGCCGGAACGTCCAGAACTCCCGCGGACCCTGCGGCTCGATCCGGCAGCTCAATACCACGGTCATCCCGGCGTGTTTGTCGTCGATCCGGCAGACGTATTCGTCGTCCGTCCGCTTGTTCTTGTTCATGTCGATCCAGAGCAAATCCGGCGAGGCCGCGCCCGGAAATCTCGGGTTGCCCAGGTAGTAATACCCGATCGCGTGGTAGTCCACGTCAAACCTGCCCAGCTTCGGATCGTTGAAGGTCTCATGGAAGGTCGGCTTGAACCAGTACTCGCTCGCCCGCGCCGCCGTCGGGTCGTTCGGACAGTACATCACATTCGCGTTCTTCCCGATGGTCTTGGCGAACGACTTGCGAGTGTGATCGGTGATCCACTCGATCATCGTCGCCACCTGCAGCGGCAGGTACGCCCGGTTCTCCGCCGCGTACGTGCGCAGCGCGATCCCGATCTGGTGCTGATTGCTCAGGCACACCGACGCCCGCGACAATTCCCGCGCGCGCGACAGCGACGGGATCAGGATCGCCACCAGCAGCGCAATAATGGCGACCACCACGAGCACCTCGATCAGTGTGAATCCGGTCCTGCGGACGGTGTGCAGCCTCATGGTCATGCTCCCGGCAGCGCGCTTTACGCGGGTTTGCTCCAGCTCTTGACCTTGCCATGCGTGAACGTCACGACTCCGTACGAACGGCTCTCCGTGAAAAACCACTCGGTGAACAACTCCGACTTCTCGACTTTCGGCGGATCGCCCAAGAGCGAGCGGACGGCGTCCTCGGTCATGCCGGTCTCGAGCCGCTCCCAGTTGGCATCGTCCTGCCACTTCGCCGCGGGACTGCCGCCGCGCTTCCCGCAGCCGGCGGCGCCTGCCGCCGCCAGCCCCGCTCCTGCAACCAGACACAGGATCGCGCGACGAGTCATCATCCGTCCCTCGCTGCCCGGGCGATCCGGAAGCTATTCCGCCGGCCCGCCGGCGCCGCGGTTGCTGCAAGACCTGCCGCGGCGACCCCGACGGGCTACTTCTCACTTCCCACTTCGAACTTCTTACTCGTTGCCGCAGCCCGGGTCTGCCGGAACGGCCGGCCCGGAGGCGCAGTTCAGGAACGCGTTGAAATCCATCAGGTCGACGTCTCCGTCGCCCTGCCCGCCGAAATCGCGGTCGAAGCACGCGCATCCCGTCGTCATTGGAATGCCGTCGCCGGTAAAGCACGCCTGCCACGCGCCGAAGTCATCCATGTCCACGTCGTCGTCATTGTCGGCGTCTGCAAACGGCGTGTTGCACGCCTGCGTCGCGTAGCGGAACGTCTTGTTGGCGTTCGCGCCTTCGGGGTAGTAATCCCCCGAGTTTTCGCCCACGAAGATGACGTTGAAGCGGGATGGATTCCCCATGTCCGCGCGCGACACCGCGAGCTCGTACGTCGTCGGCACCTGCACCTGCGGCACGGCAACACCGGTATACGCGAACGACTGAACGTGCCCGCCACCGCTGTTCCACTGGTTGATGGCGTTGATGCCGCCGGTGTTGTACTCGGCCCCGATCGGGCCGGCGAGTTTAATCCCGGTCCCGGCGTTGCGGTCCGTGTCGATCAGACCCCAATAGCCGGGGGCAGTGAATAGGGCGCTGCCCGGCGTGCGCTTCAACCGCATGTAGATGTTCGCACTGTCATGCGCGACCCAGACCTGCACCCAATCCTCCTGGGCGCCGCCGTCGCCTGATGCGTCCGCCATGAACGGGGTCACACCGGACCAGTCGGAGAGATTCCCGTCCATGACGATGGCCCCGTCCGCGACCTGGTTCGAGAGCGACTGCAGCATGCCGGGCGGCAGCGGAACCACCGGAGTGCCCATCGTGTAGTGGAAGTAATCCGCACCTGTCGCACCATCCGGGTAGTAGTCACCCGATTGTTCCCCACGGAACGCTAGGTTGAATTCCGACGGGTTTCCCAGATTGATCCGCGAGATGGCCACTTCGGCGTCAACGACCGGCGGCGTGGGAGACGCGACGAACGGCAACCCGGTGCCGCTGAAACAGCCGGTCGTATTCCACTGGTTCAAGGCAAATACGCCCGAGAAGTTGTACTCCCCGCCGATCGAGAAGCTCCGCGCACCGAAGCCCGTGAACCCGGACGCCGTGTTGCTGTCCGTGTCCATGATGACCCAGTAGCCCTGCCCCAGCGGCATTGCCGACTGTGGTGTGCTCGCCGCCGTCCGCTCGAGCCGGAAGTAGAAGTTCGTGTCGTCGTGGGCAATCCACGACTGCACCCAGTCCTGCGACGTCCCCCCGTCCCCGCTCGCATCCGCGGAGTACGGTGTGACGCCTGCCCAGTCTGACGTATCGCCGTCAATGACGATGCTGCCGTTTGCAACCGTGTTGCTGCGTTCCTCCACGACCTCGGCTTGACCGCCCGTCGGCCCCGGCGGGTGGACGGAGTAGTGGAACCAGTCGTCCGCCACGCCACCCTCTGGGTAGTAGTCTCCAGAAGTTTCACCGACGAAGACCAGGTTGAAGTCCGGCGGGTCGCCGATGTCCGTCCGACGCAGTGCCGCCTCGACCGAGGTCGGCCCCGGCTGCCCGGCGCCGGCCCAGCCGAACGTCGTCACGTAGCCGCCGTCCTGGTTCCACTGGTTGATGGCCGCGCTGCCGCCGAAGTTGTATTCGCCGCCGACGGACAGAGGGTGTCCTCCGATCGTCTTGACGCCCGTCGTGTTACTGCGGTCCGTGTCGATCCAGCCCCAATACCCTGCTGACGTGAGCGCGGCTGCTCCCGCCCTGCATCCCAGGCGGAAGTAGAAGTTGTTGTCGTCGTGGGCAATTGAGATCGAAACCCAGTCCTGGGTCGCGCCGCCATCGCCGGCCGGATCCGATGGATATGGAACCACGGCCGCCCAGTCGCTGACATCCGAATTCATGACGATCGACCCGTTCGGCACGGGGTTGCTGCGCGATGCAGCGATCCCCTCCGGAAGCGGATCCAGCGCGCCCACCGTCGAGTAGTGGAACGCCTTCGTGCTGTCATCCGGGTAGTAATCTCCCGAATTCTCGCCCAGCATCTGGATGTTGAATTCCGTGGGGCTGCCCAGCGCCCCGCGCGAAATCACCAGCTCGAGCTCCGTCGGCGACAGCGCCGAGACGGACGCCAGTTGGAAGGCGCCAAGATGGCAGCCGATCCCGCCCGCACCCCACCGGTTGATGGTGATGATTCCGCCGAGGTTGAACTCGGCGCCCACCGAGAACGGCCGCACGCCCGCCAGGTTCAGCCCCGTCGCGTGACTCTTGTCCGTGTCGAGCAGCACCCAGTAGCCCTGCCCGCCGGTGCTCGAACCCGACGGTGCCCCATTGAACGACGTACTTGCGGCCGTTCGATCCAGCCGCAGGTAGATATAGGTGTCATCGTGCGCGACCGCGGCCTGTACCCAGTCCTGGTCTCCCGCCGGCGCGTCGCCTGCACCATCGGCGGTGTAGGCGGCGACCCCCGCCCAGTCGCCGAAATTGCCGTCGATGACGATTGCCCCGTTCGCCACGGGATTCGATCGCGTCTCCACCTGGCCGGCCTGTGCCGAGAGCAGAGGCACGAGCCCGGCCGCAACTGCGGTCATGATCAGACAGGTGATTCGTCGAGACATGCTTCCATCTCCTTGCGGCCCCGGCCTTGGCGGGGGACGCGGTTGATTCCTCCGGCGTTCCGTTTGCGCAATGCGATCAGGAAGACCATCTGCGGCTCCGCGCGGGAGCGTTCGGCGTCTTGTCTGCTGCCGGATTCCCTCCTTTCCGTCGCGGAGCCTCGCCGCCCGACTTCTCGCGCCGTGGCCGCTTTCCTCTTTCAGGTTGACTGTCGCACCACCAGCTTCGGGCGAATGACCACCGACCGCCGGTCCGGCGGCACCGAACCCGTGTCGAGCATCTCGAACATCATGGCCACCATCGCCCGGGCCAGCTCCTCGATCTGCAGATTCACCGTCGTCAGCGGCGGATCCACGAGCGTGCCGATCTCCACGTCATCGCACCCGACCACACCGACGTCTTCCGGCACGCGACGTCCGCGCTGCCGCAGCGCCGCCACGACCCGCGCGGCATACAGGTCGTTCACCGCCAGGACGCCGTCAGCACCCTTTTCGATCACCAGTTCGTCAACGGCGCGCAATGCCAGCTCCGGCGTGAACGCATCCGTCCACTCCACGGCCTGCTGCCGGTCCATCACCCACACGAGCCGCTCGTCCATGGGGCGTCCCGCCGCCGCCAGCACTTCGCGATGGGCACGGTCTCGGTGAACCGCGTACGAATGCGCGAGGTTGTTGAAGACCGCGCCGATCCGTTTCCGCCCGCGCTCGATCAGGTGCTGGACGCTCAGTCGCCCCACCTCGTAAAAATCCGGCTCCACGCAGCACGGCGGGTCGTCGGTGCCGTTCGTGCGTTCCGGCCGCTCGTAAAACAGCACGTTTTTGAGCCGCGAAAGCTCCGGGAGCACGATTTCGCGATAATCGGGGTGGTTGTGGAAAATGCTGATGATGCCGTCCACGCCGCGCGACCGGAAGTCCTGCAGGTATTCCCGCACCCGCTCGCGTGTGCAGAGGGCGTGCCCGACGATGAACCGGACGCCCCGCTCCGCGGCCAGGACCTCCATCATCTGTATCAGGCGGGTATCCGCCACTGCTGCCGTGTTGATCAGCACACCGAACGCGTTGCTCCGCTTGCCCGCGAGTTGCCGCGCGATGATGCTCGGGTGGTAATCCAGCCGCTGCGCAGCCTGCAGCACCCGCTCTCGCGTCTTGGCGGGAATGCGGTACGCCTCGCTGCGTCCGTTCAGCACCAGCGAGACGGTTGTGCGTGACAACCGCA
>CAZJTF010000010.1:0-31476 GCA_964548565.1 uncultured Planctomycetales bacterium
GTCCTGTTTCGCCGGCGCTCTCATCGGCAGCACGCCGAGAAGACTGCCGGTTACTGATACGTCTTCCCCGCCGACACCGGGAACAGGTCGATGTCTGGCCACCGCTTGACGGCATCCGCCGCACGGTGCACCAGCGGGTCAATCACGCTGGCCGGCCGCTGCCCGGCGGCGTCCGCGTCGCCGTTGAACAACACCGCCCACGTCAGCCCGTCGTGCCGCCGGACGAGGATCGTCGACGTTCCACTCAGTAGTCCCGTGTGCCAGGCGTTGAATCTCCGCCCGACACGCCGGACGTTCCATCCGCAGGCGTACTCGACCGCCGGACGGCTCGTCGAACCGCTGGCAGGTGCGGTCGTCGTGAAGACCCGCTGCCGGAACATCTCGGCCGCCGTCCGGGCGCTCAGCAGCGCCGGATCCGCGGGCGGCTGCAGGTGAGACGTGAAGCGCACCAAACCCGGCGCCGAGGCGATCCATCCGCCATGCGCATCCATTGCCTCCAGGTACCATACGCCATACGGCATCGGCGCGGGCTCGCCGATCTGGCCGACGCACGCCGGGCGTGGCTTCGTCTCCGACGGGTAGTACCGCACCTCGCCGGGCGCCCGCCCCTCCGGCAGCGTCCGCCCGATCCGCATGTCCGTGATCCCCAGCGGCGCCAGCACCCGCGCGCGGACATAATCCGCATAGGGCTGGCCGCTCACCTTCTCGATCACCCGCCCCAGCACGCAGTACCCGAAGTTCGAGTACGCACCGCGCTCACCCGGGTTGAAATCGAGCGGCCGCCCCGCCATGTAGCGGATGATGTGCAGCGGCTCCGCCGGGCAGGGCACGCCCAGCGCCTCCGCGATGCTCAGCGAGCGGAACATCGGGTCGAACGACTTGTCGCGATCGAAGCCGGCCGTGTGCTGCAGCAGTTGCCGGATGGTGATCGTCTCGAGACGCGGATCGACGCTGGCTCCAGGTGCCAGATGTGGCGTCACCCCGAGCAGCGGCAGCGCCCGATCATCCAGACGCAGCTTGCCCTGCTCGATGAGCGTGAAAATGGCGGCCGCCGTGATCGGTTTCGAGAGGCTCGCGATCCGGAAGAGCGCCTCCGGCTGCACGGGCTCCCTGCGCTCCCGGTCCGCGTAGCCGAAGCCGCGTGCGTAGACCAGCTTACCTCCTCGCGCCACCGCCAGCGCCGCCCCCGGTATCTCGTGCTCCCGCAGAAACGACACCATCAGCTCGTCGAAACTCGCCAGGTCCGGATGGCCCGCACCCGTGATGGGGACCGCCTCCGCCGCAGGCGCGGACACGGCCGGCAGCGTGGACAGAAAGGCAGCCAGGACAAGCGACGGGACGAATCTGGTCATGTGAGTGGCCCTTCAAACAAGTGCGTCCGCCAGTATACCCGAGGGGCCGGTAGCTGCAGCAGTTTCATCCATCATCCGCGGCATCCGGCACTTCAGGTCCTGCTTGTCCGACCAGAACCCGGCACCGATCCGGCTCACCTCTAACTTGCGGCTTCTCACTCCTGAAGCCGCACGTCTCAAGCCTCAAGTCTCAGGTCCCAAGTCTCGCGTCTCACTTCCGCAGCGCTGCGCAGCAACGCGCACGCCGGCGCTCACTTCAATAACCGCGCATCCGCCCAGTCCGCATGGTCACCGCCGATGTTGTCACCGCCGTCCGTGACGACGAGTTCGAGCGTGTGCAGCCCGCTGACATCGAGATCCACCCGGACGGCCGGTGTGGCGCGGGTCAGTCGCCCCGATTCCCATTTCCGGACACCGTCCAGCCAGATCTCGCACGCAATCGAACCGTTCACCGCGCCGTCTACACCAACCCACGCCTGGAATCGCCGATACTGCGGCTCGATGCGGTACGTCAGCCGCGCAGGCGCGTGCGTGCCGACACCACGCAGAAACCCTCGCCCGCCGACCGTCATCGGCCTCCCCCAGACGCTCCGATTCCGCTGCAGCCTGCCCCAGCCCTGAGACGCGCTGACCGGCTCCAGCGCGTCCAGGTAGACACCGTTGATGCGCTCGACCGGTGCATCCAGTTGTTCCGCGTCCGGCCTCAGCGAAGCCGAAGCGGTGGGCGCCAGCAGGGCGACCGAATCGAGAGAAATGCGCTCCGGCGCGGGCAGCACGTCCGGCTGCGCGGACGCGTGGTCACCATTCGGCTCATAAGCCCAAAGCCACGCGGAGGCCGTGCACGGCTCGTCCGCCACGACCTCGACAGAGAGCTGCCGTCGTCCGGCTTCGAGCGGCACGCCCAGGAATCGCCAGTGCTCATCCCGCTTCTCGCCCGATGCCCGCCAGGCGGTTTCGGACTCGCTCGCGGCCACATCGGTCTCGACGCCGTCCACCCGGAAGCGTGCCAGCGATGCGGTCGGCGCACCCTCCCGCGATTCCAGCAGGATCAGCAGGTCAGCCCGCGCCTCTCGGATCTCCACGGTGGCATCCAGAGCAAGCCGTACGCCGGACGCGCGGTCGCCGAGCAGGTTCGTGTAGTCCGCTCCGAACGGGCGTGACGTGGCCGACCTGAACACCACCCGCTTGACGCTCGCCTGCTTCGCTTCGACCGCGATCGGTCGGGTCCCACCCTCCGGCGGCGACGTCTTTACTGCTGCGGCCGCTCGCCCGACCGCCAGCACCAGCGTCTCATACGGAGCAAGTTCCACGCGCAGCCCGCCCTCCCCCGTCGCTGCGTACGAACGCACCCGCGGATACACGCTCACCACCTCGCGCCCTCCCTGCAGCGCCTCCGGCACATCGACCGACACGCTCTGCCGCTCGATCCACGGATTCCGCACCGCGACCAGCCCGCTGTCACTGCCCCAGTGCGCGTAACCGTACGTCTCGCGCGGCATGGACGCGTTCGACGTGAATCGCGGCGTGCCGGACCGCTTCCACGACTCCGGCAGGATCGGCACCGTGTGCATCAAGGTTTGCTCGTGCCGGCGCGCCCACCGCAGCAGTTCGGCCAGTTGCCGCCAGCGTCCGTCCGTCATGTGCGCCGGATTCACGTACACCGGCTGAAACATGTGCCCGCGCATCACCGACACGACCGCGTCGTTCAGCAGTGGATCGCTTGTCTGGTGGATGATCCCGAGGACTTCCTGCGCCGCCGCCGGGATCGGCAGGTGCACCGTGCCCTGCAGGTTGAAGAAATCACGCGCCGTCGTGTAGCTCTCCCGCCAGATCGGGCACGGCACGCGCCCGGGCGGGGCGTCGTCGCCGAACGTGCCGATCACCGAATTCACGTGGAACAGCCACCATGGGCTCGGGTTCCAGCCGAAGCAGGTCGCCTCCATCCACGTGTCGGGCGCCGCCCGGCGTACCGCCGTGAACACGTCAATGATGCCGCCCGCGATTGCGTCCGCTGAGAGGTTGCCCGGCGCGTGCCCGTGACCCGCCTCTGGGCAGGTCGGACGGTAGCCGTCGAACTTGAGGTGTCGCACACCTCTCCTCCCCACCATGTCGACCAGACCGTCACGGATCGCGCCGCAATACCGCTCGCCGCCGAGGCACACGTAGCGATACTCCGGGTCCGTGGAGCGGGGCCCCTTGAACGTCTCGTAACCGTGCGCGTGGGCCCACTTGTTGTCCATCGAACCCCCGGCGCCCGAGTAGCACCCGCTCGGCGAAACCCAGAGCCCCAGTCGTGTCTTCATGCGGACGGCCGCGTCATTCAGCGGCGCGAATCCCGCCGGAAAGAGCTGCGGATCGATCCGCCAGATGCTCTGCCGCTCGGTCCAGCCCATGTCGATCGCGAACGTGTCGAAAGAGGTGCCGTACGGCCGAAAGAGCTGCTGCTCGAATGCCGACATCAGCGTCAGGATGTCGCGCTCGGTATACGGGACGGGCGAGGTCCACCAGCTGTTGTAGTTGAAGTGCAGCCCCCGCGGGGACGGGCGGTGACGTTCCAGGTACTTCAGGAAAGCCGCGCGCTCGCCTCCGACAGGCGCACCGCCGATCACCGCCCGACGCGTCTCATACCACGTGTTCGGCTGAACGCGCAGCCCGGGAGCGTACGCCACGCGGATGCCGTCGCCGGCGGTCTCCGTCCGGGCGATCGGAAACTCCACGCCCGCGAACCCGCCGTCGAAGAACACGGGATAGCTCTGGACCTCCGCGTCGCTGCGGACCAGCGGCGCATGAACGAAGGACCGTGCGGCCTCGCCGGGCGCGCTCGTCGTGGCGGGCGCCGCGGGTTCGAGCGTCTCCAGTTGAATCTCGCGGAGCACCTGCGCCGGTCCGCCGCTCACTCGGAAGCGCACCCACTTGCGGAGCACTTTCTCCTCGGCGGACCACTGGTACGCGATGGTCGCTTCGAGCCGCCCGCCTTCGCTCAGCGCGGCGGGCTCGCACGCCAGACGCACCGGCCTGCCTGCGGCGAGCGGAACGGCCACGGCGCGTCGAACGACCGGCGCCACCGTCTCCCGTGCGAAAACAAACTTCGGGGCCACCGCCACACGCAGCGGAGGACAGTCCGCCGCGAGCCGCAGCGACTGCCCGCCGGCGTCGAGTTCGGGCCAGGCATGAACCGGCAACGCAAACCAGGCGGCACACAGTGCCGCCGCAGAGACAAACGACTTCATCGCTGTTCCCCCTGACGCACTTCCCGCAGGCGCCTCACTTCTCCGCGCCGGCCGGCCAGATCCTCAGCTCGCGCCGGCCGCTCTCGCGGACCTCGAACGGACCGGGGAAGGGATTGCCCGCATCGCGCTTGCTGCCGAAAAAGTCCGTGTCGAGGCGGTACGGTGTGCCGTCGGGGCGTTCGAAGGGAACCTTCGGAATCGCCGCGGTACCGAGGAGTTCGGTCGTGACGAGCGGACGCTCTGACGACTTCGCCCAGTCGGCGTCGAACGTGATCGCAAGGATGACGGTGCCGCCTTCATGCTGTAGCGTCACCTGCGGCCAGGCGTCCGGCCGCACGAGCGGCGACTTCTCGTGCTTCGACGGCGCCGCGCCGCCCAGGAACACGTTGCCGGTCATGAACATCGGCAGCGCCGCCTTGTCGTACGACGCGAGGCTCGCGCCGTTGGCGAAAACGTTGTTGTAGAACCGGCTGTCCCCGCCCGGGATCTTGTGGAGCCCCGCCACCTCGGTCGAATGCGGCTTCATGAACGGCGTCTCCCGGTTCAGCTCCGGATGAAGCCCCACGATCCCCGTGAAGAGGTTGTGCACGTACGCCCCGCCGTGCGACATGTCGAAGAGGCAATTTAGCGAAAGGAAGAGGTTGTTGTCGACCATGAACGGCCCGTGATCCACCTCCACCATCAGGTCCTCCCAGGGGCCGGTGTCGTGGAAGATGTTGCGGCTGACGCGCGTCCCCTGCGCCATCCAGTCGAGCCACAGGCCGCGGCAGGTGCGGTAAATGAGGTTGCCGCTGATCTCCGTGTCGATCGCGCCGTGGAACTTGATGCCCGCCATCTCGGCGCCGGAGAACAGACGGCGCACGTGGATATCGTGGATTTCATTACCGGTGATGCTGCAGAAGACCGGACCGAGGCTGCCAACGATCCCCGCCTGCTCGCAGTGCGAGATGTGGTTGTTGCGGACGACGTGGTGGCCGATCTTCTCCTTCGACCATCCGTTCGCCAGCGCCCGCTCGATCGTCTTGACATAGCCCTCGGCCGTGTTGGCTGACGTGTTGTCGAATTCGTCCCCGTACTTGCCCAGGGCGATGCCGACGCACACCGAGTATCGCACGTCGTTGTTCTCGATGATCCAGCCCTTGCTCCAGTGGGTGCCGATCAGCCCGATCTGCTCGGCCGTCGGCGGCGCCCAGGGCGTGGCCGCGTGCATCATCGTGAACCCGCGGACCGTGAGATAATCAACACCCGTCTTCTCCGGGTAGAAGACGGTCCGACGCACGTTGATCTCCACTTCCGACTTGTTGGGGTCGATTCCGGGGAACTGCGCCCAGATGGTGGTCTCCGCGCTGTCCACCTTCGCAAACCACATCGGCAGATCACGCGGCAGGAACGGCGCGCTCGCCCCGGCCGGCTGCGGCTTGCGGAACACAAGGCAGACCGTCTGCACCCCGCTGGTCGGCTTGATCTTCGCGTTGAATGACGCCCAGATCTGCCAGCCGCCGGTGTGCGGTACCCGGCACGTCCCCAGAAGCGAGCCGTCGGGGCTGCCGAGGCGGATCTCGATGACGCCGCCCCGCGTCTCGGAGGCCGCGCGGATCTCCATGGCTTCGCAGCGCTCCCCGAAATCGACGCCGTCGTAGCGCACCCAGTCGCCGGCCTCGATGAAGCCGATGCAGTCTCCGCCCTCCGATGCCGGCGCGGTCTGCACGCCCCGGTTCTCCGCGAACCGCGAGGCCGGAATCTTCTCCCGCCCCTGGGCCGCTCTGCCCGTGCGCAGCCACAGCACGTTGAGCAGGTAGTCGCCTTCCACCGCATCCCACAGTGGACGCTCACGCACCGGCGCCAGCACCTGTTCCAGCGTGGACGCCTCCGTGAGCCAGTGCTCATTGAGGTACACCGCGCCCGTGTGGTGCTCCCGCCCCAGCCCGCTGAACCAGTCGCCGCGGATCACATCGCCGTACGGGTTGAATCCCTGGAAGAACGAGTTCGGCACCGTGACCTTCCACGTGTCGTTCTGCACCTTCTCCCAGCCCTTCACCACCTCGGAGCCCTTGATGACCACCTTCTCCCCCGGAGCCGCCTGGTAGACGATCCGCCGACTGTCGGACTCCCCGCCGCGCGCCGGGCTGACGCGCTCACGATAGACACCCTCGTGTACCGTGATCACATCGCCGGGCCGGGCCACGCGCGCTGCCGCCGAAATTGTCCGCAGCGGGCTGGAAGCCGTGCCCTCGCTGCTGTCATCCCCCATGACGGCCACGTGGTACTCCCGCGCCGACACGACCGGCGCGCCCATGGCACAGACAAGACCCAGCGTCATCATCACGTACAGATTCATCACGCATCTCCGGTTGATGTGTTCCACGGTGCAAGCGTGGCGCCCGTCCCGTCACCAGGGGGCCGCCGATCCGATCGCGGGAGGCGCCGCTGTCGAACATCCCCGGATCCAGGTGACGGGACAAGCCTAATCGCGGGCCCGGCGGATGTCGATTGCCGGCAGACTCTCGTGAGCCGGGATACACCGACTGCCATGATGTGTAGTACACCTCGCTGCCGCAGTTGGAACGCACCATGACGGTACAGACCTTGGCCGGATTGGCCGATTGTCGTAACTGCCTCGCCGCCGCCGCCGTGGCCGACCAGTCGTCGCCGGCCCCCTCAAGCTCCCCGTCCGTCGCAAAGAGTACCAGGCGCTGCTGGCCGTTCCCGTAGGCGTCCAGCATGGCTTTTGCCTGCTGCAGAGCGGGCGACGCAAACGTCCCCTGTGAGGTATGCGGTCGCTGCGACATCCGCTCGATGCAGGCGATCAGTTGCGCGTGGTTGGTCGTGTCGATCACGGTGAGCGGAAGCTCGACGTAGCAGGTGTTCGTGAACTGGATAATCGCGATCGCCACCGAACCGTCCCGTGGAAAACGAGCCGGATCTATCAGGAACTCGCGCATCGCCGCTCGCTCGCATTCGAAGAGGCAATTACCGCTGGTGCTGCTCGATCCATCAATGACGAACACCAGGTCGATGCTCTCAGTGCCGGTACCGGGCGTGATCAGGCAGGGTCCGATCGGCTCGCACGCACCGACCCCAAAGCGCGGGGCCGTCAGCAGGAGAACGCACGCCAACGCGCGCAGGAAAAGAGCTCTCGCCATGGTGGGACTCCGGGTGCAAATCAGGTTGTCAACAATGGGCGGTCAGATACGTGCAGCAAACACCCGCCGCGCGGGCGGCGCACGGTCGTCAGCAGGTACTACAGACGGCGTGGTCCTCTCGAAAGAAGAATCGCCGCCGACATCATCAGGACGAGTGTATTCGGTTCCGGAACAAACCGGTCGATCAGGCCGCTGAAGCCGATTCGTTCTGACGATCCGCCAGGGCGAGGGACGTAGAAGGAGAACGAAAATGCACGTTCCGAAAATGGCACAAGGTCATACGGCACCAACGGCAGATCCACAGATGAGAGAGCGTTGCTCTCCCTCTGATCGCTCAGGCGGAAGAGGACAAACCCGTCCGGCTGCAGGCCCGGAAACCCTACGTCAAAGCGGGCGGATACGTCAAAGAGGTCCAGCGGATGCTGAATCAGGATGCTCGGAATCCCACTAACGAATTCGAATCCCCGCACCTTCGATTCAGAAGATAAACCTGAATAGTATGCATATGTCGGAACGGGTCGGGTGCCCAGATCATCGGAGTCAAACGAGAACGTGTAGAGCACCTGATCCCCGACGGCCGCAAAGGTCAGCAAACCGAGCGGGTCTTGCTTATTCGTGATGTGGCCTTCGAATGCGAACGTCAGGATCGCCGCCGAGCCGGAGACTGGAGTGATTCCGAGGAGACACAGAACAGCGAGGGCAAATGAGCGGGTCTGCATGTAGAAGCTCCTGGTGTTCCGCCTGCGGGGCGGGGGCCCATACGAATCCGAACTCCCGTCAACTATATGCACACTAACAGCACCAGGTGGCTTTGTCAAGACGGTTCCGATAACTCCTTCACAGCACGCCAAGGGGGACATTCTGGTATACGGGTTGTCGTTGCCGCGTTGGGTCAGCGGAGATCCCGAAGCGCCCGCCCATACCCGCTCCCCGCGAGGCGGGGAAACCATCGCGTTGACCATACCCCGCGCTCGCTGCGCGCAAAAAAACCGGCGCATCGCGCGCCGGTTTTGATTGATCAACGGAACCGCGCTCGAATCAGACCGCAATCAGCCGGTCGATCGACGCCTTGAAATCCTTCTTGCTGCGCAGCCCGACAAACCGCTCCTTGATCTCGCCGCCCTGGAACAGGATCACCGTCGGGATCGCGCTGATGCCGAACTGCGCCGACAGTGACTGGTTCGCGTCGGTGTCCACTTTGCCGACCTTCACCTTCCCGGCGTACTCGCTCGCGAGCTCGTCAATGGTCGGGGCGAGCGCCTTGCACGGCATGCACCAGTCGGCCCAGAAATCGACGAGAACCGGCTCGCCGGCCTGCAGCACTTCCTGCTCGAAGTTGTCCTCGGTGAACTGCCGGGTGTTCGCTCCTGCCATGACCGAATCCTTTCTGCAAAGCCAACCCTGTTTTCGCAATAATCCGTCCGAGTCTAGGAAGCGGCGCAGGTGAAGTCAAACGCCTGAGCCGGGCCCGGCGGAGCGTCCCTTTCGGCGGCGCCGGAGCTCTCCCGGCTGGGATTTCCATCGCCTGTGGATCCACAGGTACTGCTCCGGCGCCTCGCGGACGAACTGCTCGATCGCCGCGGTGTACTCCTGGGTGATCCACGCGAGTTCGTCCGGCCGCCCCTCCCACTCGCCCGGCCGAATGATGCGGTTGACGCCCACCTCGTACGCGAACCGGTCGCTCAGCCGCCGGGCGTACCCGACGAGCACCGGCACGTGATACTCCATCGCCAGCAGCCCGATCGACTTGTACGTCGAGGCCGGCCGCCCGAAGAAATCGACGAACTGGCCCTTGTGGCCCGCGTTCTGGTCGGCGATGAAGGCGAGAATTCCCCCGCTCGTCAGAATGTCCGCCGCACTCTGCGTCGCCCCCTTCTTATAGAGCAGCTGCAGCCCCCGCTTGGCCCGCACCTCCAGCAGGAACTCATTGAGGTACGGGTTGTCGAGCGGCCGCATGACCGCCGTCAGCGGAAAGCCCAGGGCCGCCAGCACGAACCCGAGGAGCTCCCAGTTCCCGTAGTGGCCGGTGAGCAGGATCGCGCCCCGTCGCGACACCAGCACGTCCGCCGCCTCGTCCAGCCCCTTCAGCCGCACGTACCGCGGCCACGTCCACTCGTTGATCAGGCGCGGTGTGAACAGCGACTCCATCGCCATCATCGTCACCTGCTGCATCGAGCGGAGGGCGATCCGGTCCATCTCCAGGCTCGAGAGCGACGACCCATACGCGAGCCGCAGGTGTTCCCGCGCCCGGTCCCGGTGGCGGGGCATGATGCGGTACCAGATGGACCCCATGAGCCGCGCCGTGCGCAGGTTCGCATCGATGGGGAATATCTGGAAGATCACAGACGCCAGTCGCACGCCCGCATAGACGAGCCAGTCAATGATCCAGTTCCGCCGGGACATCGGCGGGCATTCTATGTTGCCCTGTCAGATTGATACAGATTGCGCCCCACCGGGCACGCCATCTTCTCCGGCCGCGTCAAAAGTTGCGCACCTGTGACAGCTCCACGGCTGGCATGGTGTACATTCAGAGATGTGAGAACAGCCCCTCTCGGGAGACGCTCCATGTCAGCTGGATTATGGCGGTCGTATCGTGCCCTCTGCGTCATCGGTGCGGCCATGATCGCAGGCGGGGTGCTGCTGGCCGCAACACCGCAGGCGCAGCCCCCCGCAGCCGGCGTCCTTCACGAACCCTGGCGCGTCCCCCCGGCGCCGCCCGAGATCTGGGTCGACGCCAGGAGCGGCCAAGACAACAGCCCCGGTACCCGCGAGCGTCCGCTGAAGACGATTTCTGCCGCGATCGCCATGCTCCCCGATCCGCTGCGGAACTCGGTCGTCATCCACGTCGCCGGCGCCCCGCACGCAAGCACGGGCGGGCGCGACATGCCCGCCGGTTGCCTCGCGCTGATGCGCCGCATGTATCCCGGCGTTTGTGTACGCATCGTCGGCGAGGCAGCCGCGGACGCACGACCCGTCCTCAACTGGGAAGGCGGCGAGGCGATGATCGACGCCCGCGAGGGAGACTGGTGGCTCGAGAACCTGCAGATCGCCAGCGGGTCGACTCGCCAGCGTCGCGGCGTGATGTCGTCGGGCACCGCGCATGTCACCCTCAGGAACGTGACCATCCGCACCTGCAGCCACTCCGACACCGGCATCTACGCGACCCACGGCGGGCGAATTTCCCTTCGCGGCGCGATCCTCCTCAATGAGCACCTGCATGACGGCATTCAGGGCGAAAGCTTCTGCGGCGTCATCGCCACCCACCATGGCCTGGTGGAATTCGCCGAACGCGACGGCGCCAGCCTCGACATCGGCAACGGCAGCCTGTCGGCGAGCTACTACGGCTGCATCCGCCTCGGCTGTGAGACCGCCCGAATCACGAGCTGGAACGAGCAATCCAACACGCTCGCCATCAACAACAGCGGGCGGATCGACCTGCGCAACACGACAACCACGCTTTGCGCCAGAAACCCGCGGAACACCCCGGTCGGCCTCGAACACGACGGCCACGTCCTCGGCGAAGACGCTCATCTCGTCATCGAAGGGTCAAACGACATGGCCATCGCCCTCCAGAAGGCCAGCACCCTCACCTGCAACGACATCGAGCTCCGCGGATCCTTCAAGAAGGCCGTCTGGGCAAGTAGCGGCTCCATGTTCGTGGGGCGTTTCCTCACGGACATCACCGCCGTCGAGGCGGACACGTCCGCGAGCATTAACATCGAGGCCATCAGCGGCAGAATCGCGGGGCCGGTCTCCGCGCGGCGCTGCGGCACCATCGCCCTGCCGGATCGTAACGTGTTCTCACAGTGAACAAACGCAGCGCGAACCGACAGCGGCCCCCCAGCCCGGCGAAGAAGTTGTTCTTCGTGATGAAACCAGTCGGAACGTGGAAATCCCCGCCGCCCCGCTCACGGCACCGTGACAATGCGGTTCCACACGCGGCTGCCCTGGATCTCCTTGAGCCCGATCCGGATCCGTTGCCCCGCCAGGTCCGTGGCATCATCGAGGATGAAGTCCTTGATCATCGTCTGCCGGGGCTGCGCGTTCACGAAGGTCCGCGTGATCCGCGGGCGCTCCGGGGCAATAACGTACCCCTCGAAGCTGACCGCCGCATCCGTCCGGTTCGACATCGTCTGCCGCACGATCACGCGCGACCCCGTCCGGTAGACGTACGTATCCACGTCCACATCCCGCAGCCCGAGCTCGAACCACGCAGGCACGATGAAGTCGTACCGCCGGTCCGCATCGAGCGAGAACTCCGCCGCCAGCGGCGTCAGGCCCGACTCCGCATTGAGCGGAAAACGCAGCGAAATCGCCTGCCGGAACTCTTCCCCCGGCTGCAGCACGAACGACATGCGATTCGGACGGATATCCCAGTCCGGAGGCCCCTCCACGTGCAGCATCCCGCTGATCGGCTGGTGGAACGTGTTGCGGAAGCACACGCTCTGCTGGTGCGAATCGAAGCTCGCTTCGAAGACGCACGGATCCACCCGCACCTGCCTCCGAAACTCCGTCAGCCAGGTCGGCGTATCGATCAGGAACGTCGGCACCGGCCCGATCCGCACCCGTCGATGACTGCCGACCTCTTCCAGTGCCGTTCGCCGGTCCCACAGGTCCACCTGCGACGCGCTGTCGCCGAGCGGCAGGAGGTACGCGCGTCCTTCCGGCGGCGCATACGCGTCCCACGCGAACACCACCGCCATGCCGTTGCGATCGAACACCAGGCAGTGCGCCTGGCCGTCCAGGTTCATGCGCGAGACCGGCGTCGTCCCGCCGAGCAGGTCCGCCACGGTCCGCAGCACGATCAGATCTTCCCGGGCCCGGATGTCGCACCCGAGCAGATCCGCCTCCACCTCCCATGGCGCCGCGACAAACACCGCGCGCGTATTCTGGAACGCCGCCTCCACCAGACGTCGGGCGAAATCCGAGAGCCGCGCGATCCGCGGATATCCCGCATCCGCCAGTGGCTCGACCGTCAGCCACGCCCGTTCCCGTTGCGGTCCGGCCACCGGTCCCACCTGCCCCGGCAGCACATCCGGTGACGTCTGCCCCGGGATCAGGATCGACTCGAAATCCGCCCCCAGTCCCGCGTCCGGCGCATGGTAGGTGTCGCCCACCGCCGCCAGCACCGCGCGACCCACCAGCGGCCCCATCTCCCGCCGCAGCGTCGAGACCAGCGACGGCAGCCGCGGATCAAGCCCGATAGAGGCATCACCATCTGCGCCGATCTGCCACACGTGGATCAGCCCCGCGTATCGCGACCACAACCCGGCAATCAGCGGCTTCCACGTCCGCGGATCCTCGCTCATGATGTCCGCGAGCGAACGCACCTTGCGCCCCGGGTCGTTCGCCAGCGCGCGCTGATCGTTGACCAGCACGCCCACCGGTTCCGCCCCCGCATCGATGATCGCCTGCAGGTAACGATCCAGCACCGCCCCCGAAGGTTCGCGCCCACTCGGAGTTGCCTGAGGATCTCCCATCCCGGCCCGCTGCGCACACCAGACGGGGATTTTCACGTGCTGAAACCCGAGCGTTCGCAGCAGCTCACTCTGCCCCGCCAGCGCCGCCCCTGACGTATTCTCGAGGATCAGCCCGAACCGCCCCCCCGATGACTGTGGCACACGGATGGGCGCCTCCAGTCGCACGAAACGCAGGTGGCGCCGGACGAGCACCGTCTCTCCGGAGGTGACGAGCAGCTCGGCTTCGTATAGCCCCGGGGGTAGCCGGTACGTGGACTTCTGCATCCCTCCGGACTCCCCCGTGCCGATCGGCGCGGGGCGGTCGTCGATCACCTGCCCGTCCGCGTCCCGGATGACCAGCCGACCGGAGAGCCCCAGCCCGTCAGGGTCGCTCACCTCGCTCCGCAGCTCCACCGTCTCGTGCCCCGTGAAGACGTTTCCCGCGCTCGCGGTCCTCAGCGTCACCCGCGGCAGCCGGTAGGCCGTGATGTCGTCGAACCACGCGGTCCCTTTCACGTCCTCGCGTTCCACGTGACGCGGCGGACGCGTCGACTCATCCCACACGTACGACTGTGTGAGCCACAGCGACACTCCGATGTAGCGGGAATTGGCAATGCTGCCCGGGAGTGCGATTGTCACCGGCGTCCAGTCGGTCTTGCCCGATCCGCCGACCACCGTGCTGCGTCGCTCCGTGCCCTCGATGCGGATACCCTTGCGGTCGAGAAAACACGCGGTCACGTACGCCCGCGCCGTCTCCAGCCCCTCTGTACGGATCCACGCCACCACCAGGTAGTCGCTGCTGGTCCGGACCGCGATGTCCCGCCCCTCATAGTGGTAACCGACGGACCCGCCGTCGAGGTCCAGCCGGAATGCCGGCGCCGACGCCCGCCCTTCCTCCCGGTCGAACCGCCCCTCGAGGAACATCGGGAACCCGGGAGCGCCGTGCCGCCGCCAGAACATCGGCAGCGACGTGTAATTCCCCAGCGGCTGCTCGTTGAAGTCGAAGTGCTTGATGATCCGTCGCCCGGCGATGGCAGGGCGCTCCATTACCGCCGGTTGACTCGCCACCGGCGCACCCTCCACCGGATCCGCCGCTGCGAGGAGCAAAACGCCCAGAATTCCGAGCATCAGACGCGTCCCTGGCTCGCCCCGCCCCTCCACGCAGGAGCGCGCGGAGTCGTCGCGGAGCCCCTTCTCTTATCGGCACCCGGAGGGGTCCGCATCAGCCGTCCAGTTGATGGCGGATGGGGGGAGACTTACCATATCTCTCGCAATGCCAAACCTATACGCCACGCGACGGTATCTGACCCAGTTCGATCTTGAGCGCCTGCCCAACCTCCTGACCGATGTCCTCGTGATTGGCAGCGGCGTCGCCGGCCTCCGGGCAGCCATCGAGGCGGCCCGCCACGGATCCGTCCTCCTGGTCACCAAGGGTCGCGTGGACGAGTCGAACACCGCCTGGGCGCAGGGCGGCATCGCCGTCGTGATGTCGCCCGACGACACCTTCGATTCGCACATTGAGGATACGCTCGTCGTCGGTTGCGGCCTCTGCGACCGGGCGGCCGTCGAGCGGATCGTCCGTGAGGGCCCCGAGCGTATCAAGCAGCTCATGGAATGGGGCGCCCTCTTCGACAAACGCGGAAAAACCCTGCTGCTGGGGCTGGAAGGCGGACATTCGTCACCCCGCATCGTCCACGCCATGGGCGACGCCACCGGGCAGGAACTCAGCGACACCCTCGTCCGTGTCGCCCGCGGCACCCCCCGCCTGCGGATCTTCGAGGACTGCTTCGCGATCGACCTGATCGACGTCGAGGGTCGCTGCTGCGGCGCGGTGACGTACCACCGCCACCACGGCCATCAGATGTTCTGGGCCAAGCGGACGATCCTCGCCACAGGCGGCTGCGGGCAGGTGTACCGCGAGACGACCAACCCTGAGATCGCCACCGGCGACGGCCACGCCATGGCCTGGCGCGCCGGGCTCCCCCTGCGGGACATGGAGATGGTGCAGTTCCACCCGACGACGCTCTATGTCGCCGGAGCCACCCGAGCCCTGATCAGTGAGGCCGTCCGCGGCGAGGGAGCCTACCTCGTCGACCGCCAGGGCCGGCGTTTTATGAAGGAGTACCATCCCGACGCCGAACTCGCCCCCCGCGACGTCGTCAGCCGGGCGATCGTGGCCGAAATGGCCGCCCAGAATGCCACCTGCATGTTCCTCGACGTGCGGCACCTCAACCCGGACAAGTTCCGCAAGCGTTTCCCGATGATCTCCCGGCTCTGCGAGGAGTTCGACATCGATATCGCGAAGGACCGCATCCCCGTCCGCCCGGCCGCCCACTACATGGTCGGCGGCGTCCTCGTGGACGCCGAGACGCGGACCTCCATGCCCGGCCTCCTGGCCTGCGGCGAGGCCGCGAGCAGCGGCGTCCACGGCGCGAACCGCCTGGCCAGCAACTCGCTGCTCGAGGGGCTCGTCTTTGGCGCAATCGCCGGCGACCTGGCCGGCAGCGAGGCGGCCTCCGACCCCTCACCACCCCGCCCGACGCGGATCCACAGCGACATCGCCCCCTCCTCCCGCACGATGCTCGACCTGGCCGACATCCGGAACTCGCTCCGCAGCCTGATGTGGCGCAACGTCGGTATCGAACGCCACGGCGAACGCCTGGCCGAGACCGCCGAAATCATCGGCTTCTGGGAAAAGTACGTGATGGACAAGCTGTTCGACGACCGCACCGGCTGGGAGATCCAGAACCTCCTCACGCTGGCCCACCTGATCACCGTCGCCGCCACCCAGCGCAAAGAGTCCCGCGGCGTTCACTTCCGCTCGGACTTCCCCGAACCCAACCCCAAAATGGAGTCCCGGCACCTCATCCTGACAAGAAAGCCCACCGGCCTCGAAATCCGCGGCGGATGAAGCCGGCGACGAGGCTACCTGGAGTGGAAAACGGGTCTTGGTCAGATAACTCCCCAGCCAGCGTTCCGCCATTTGCGATAACGCAGGCTGCGCCCCATTTCCGCGTCACCGCGCCCCGTTTCCGGATGGAAATGCAACCGTTGCAGGCTGCGCGGGAGAGACGCCCATCCGCCGGCTACACAACCGCTCGGCTGGGAAACCAGTGACGATCAGGAGGGACATCTCTATGAAGTGCCTGGAGGCAAAGCGTCATCGGTCTCCCCGGGTAGTGTTACAGGCCTGGCGGAGCGACAGCCGCCACTCGATCGACTGATCTGGCCACGAAGCACGGTGCTCCCCCGGGCCAACCATCATTTTCCAGCATTTCGTCGAAAAGCAGTAGATGCCGCTGCAGGTACGTGCTAAGCTGAATGCGCATTCAACTCCGTCAAGGCCGGGACCGTTTGGCAAATCAAAGGAGGCACACATGTTCCGTACACTCGGACAGTCTACGTCCGCAGCTGGCCTGCGGCTGACGGCTTTCCTGTTGATGTCGATGCTGATTACGAGCTACGGCGCGTATGCTGATCTATTGGCATACGACCCGTTCGTGTACGGCAGCGATCCCGCTCAAGGCGAGTACGCACTCGGCGACGAAAACGCCGGAACCAACGTCATCGGCGGCCAGAACCCCACCATCGGGCCGACCGCTTTCTATTCCGGTGCCTGGATCCAGAGCGGCGGGGATGCGCAGGTCGTCAAGGCCCTGCCTTCGCTGTCCTATCCGGGCTTTGCCGCCGGGCAGGGAGGGATTCAGCAGGAGACAGTCCAGTTCTCGTGCTGCAGCTTCGGGCGCAGCGCCCGCGCCATTGCCGGCGGGCTGGGCGGTGGTAATGCCCGGACGATTTACGAGAGTTTCCTGATCGATTTCGGCACGCAAGGGACCGACGCGCCGACCGATTTCGGCTTGCGCGCCCACGAACTCTGGAACGGCGGCGTCGGCGATTCCTTCCTCGCCGTGCAGTTGTTCGTGAATCACTTCAGTGGTATCAACGACTTGTCGCTCAGCGTGACTACGGCAAGCGGCAGCACAACCGTGCCGGTTTCCGGTGGCGGCCTGAACCTCAATACGCTGGCCGGCGTTCACCTCGTTGTAATGAAATACGCATTCCATCCCATCAACCCCGACGTGGTCTCCGTTTACCTGGACCCCGTCGTCGGCGCCGGCGAACCGGTCGTTCCGCAGGCTCAGGTTTCGGTGCCGCTCAGTGATCTGTTCATCACGCACCAGGGCGCCTTCTCCGGATTCACGTTCTCGGGCCCCGGTCATATCCCCGGTGCCATCGATGAAATCCGCTGGGGTGATACATATGGCGATGTGGTGGTCGTCCCCGAGGCCGCATCTGCGCTGCTGTTGCTCGTCTCGATCGCGGCATTCCTGCGGCGTCGAAGATAGATTTGCCTTCGTGAGGACCAACACCGTCAGTTCATGACTGCCCTTTGACATCCGAAGAATGCCGCGACGGGAAACATGCGACGGCAGCGGTCGTGCGCAAAAGGCGCCGGCGCGATGCGAGCGTGCCACGGGCACGTTCGGCCCCCCGTCGGCACCCGCAGCCATCACCCCGTGCACGTCGGTGGAGCCTCCCGACCGGACCGCTGTGGCAGCGCTGGAAGAGGCCGAAATCGTCATGATCCACGTCGGCATCCTCGTCGAGGTCGGCGGTGACGAGGATGGAGCCGCCGTTGTCGGCCATGACATCCCCGGTGACCTGGCCCGCAAGTACTTCGACGCGGCCGGTGAGCACGACGGGGTTGTTCACTCCGGCGCCCGCGCCGGCATGCCCGCCGCTCATCAGGACCGTGCTGCTGTCGAATGCCGCTATGCCGCCGCTGTCGCAGAACAGACCTCCGAGCATCGTCACGCTGCTGCCGTTGCAGGCCGTGAGACCGCACTGCTGTCCGCACAGGACGCCACCGCCCACGATGGTGACCGTCGGACTCGTCCCGCTCACCCGGTTCTGGAGATCCTCCGCGGAGCCGTAGCCCACGACGACACAGCCGCCCATGACGTTGTCGATGACGGTGCTTTGCGTGATAAACTGGGCGCGGGCCGTCCCGGTGCCGAGGACGTACAACGCGAACGATGCAAAGAAGCAGGTTCGAATCACGGAGCCTCCGGGGGGAGAGAGAAACCCGACCCCGAGACCGGTATAAGGCACTCTGCGACGTATCGCGACAGCGAGACGCCCGCCAGGTACGTACTGCCTCCACGCGCCAATTGCGCGGCATGGGAGAGTCAGCAGTCGGTGTTTTCAGGAATCCGGCCGAACTTCGACGTAGGAAGACGCACGCGCTGTTTCAACCACGCCGCGGAGCGGAGCACAACAGATCACGCGTAACCAGGCACACAGAGCGGACAACGGCAGGGACGGACGCCGAGCCCGGTTGCGGCGCGGAGGCTCAATCTCCCCCGCCGCACCCGATCGTCGCCTCCACGTTCGGAGGCCCCATGCATGCCGTGAAAACCTCGAAGTCTTTGCCGTCCACGTCGTTGTCGCCGTCCAGCAGGGCCCGCCGGCAGGCCGGATCGCTCTGCTCGATGCCCAGGCCGCTCAGGCATGTCTGGAACTCCCCGAAGTCTTCCTGGTCCACGTCGTCGTCGTTGTCCATATCGCCGCGATGCGGGCGCACCGTCAGTTTCACCGTGATCGTCTGCGGCGTGTTCAGAGCCCCCGCGGCTGCGGCCGTGATCGTGCCCTCGTAATCGCCGACGGGCAGGCCGGACGCGTAGTTCACAGTAACGGTGTCCGCCTCGCCGGAACTGCTGCCTGACGTCGGCGTGCACGAGAGCCAGGACAGGCTTTCGGAAATACTGTAGCTGATGCTGTCCGTGCCGCCGTTCGAAATCGTGAAGCTCCCCGCCGGCACGGGCGCGTTCCGCTCGACCGACGACGTGAGTTCGCTGGTGCTCAGCACAATCGTGGGCCCCGGCTGGAGGTATTCGGCGACCGCCATCATCAGGTCGACGCTCCTGGCGGTCCGATCCACGTAGCCCTCGCCCGGCAGGTTCTCCGTCATCTGCCAGGTGTTGAATCCGCTCGGCGGCGTCGTCCACTCGAGGTAGTACATCCGGTTCGGCACCAGCGGCACCTGCCCCTCCTGCCATGAGGCGGCCGCACGACCCTGGTAGAACCCCGGCACACCACGGCTGGTCCGCGCCGGCCCGATCGGATTGCCTCCGACGCCGTCGTACAGTTGGAAGGTCACGTCGATGCTCGGGGGGTTGGCGTCGCCTGTCGCGTACGGCACTTCCACCGCAGCCAACGACGTACCGCTGGCCCGGAACCGCTGCCCGAACCGCGTGTTCCAGCCCACCAGCGTCAGGAGCTCGTAGTTCGCAACCGGTGCGTGGTTCACGACGGTGCGGTCCGAGCCCCCGCTGACGTACGCGTACGCGTCCCACTGCGGCCGCGCGGAGTCGCCGACGTACAGCTGCCCGTTCGCGTACTGGTTACCGAGGCTCGTCGGACGCGCGACGATCGCAAAGCGCTGCGCCTGTGAGCCCGGCGCGGCCCAGAGCTTGAGCGCGTACGTCTGCCCCGGCACGAGCGTCACCTCGCTGCTGCGGTAACCCACCCAGAAGATGTGAATGATGGGATCCACGTTCCCGCCGATGAACCAGCTCTTCGTCGGCGACACCTGCGTCCAGTTCGAGGGCAGCCCCGCGTCCGGCTTCACCAGCGCGAAATTGAGCGTCATCGACCAGTGATCACCCTCCTTGCCCGCGAGCTTCGTCGCCAGCCGTGTGATGGTTGGTCCTGTCGCGGTGAACGTCTGGTAGAACGTGCTGCCCCAGGTCCACGGCTCGGAGCCCCACTCGTCGTAGCTCTGGTTGTACATCACCGAGTAGTGGGCCGGCGTGCGGAGTTCCGCCGGATCCACCACCGTCGAGCCGCCCGGCAGCGCGATGGACCTCACGCTGAACGCGGGAATGCCGTCAAAGCCGAGCGTGAAGAGCCCGTAGTCGCCGGCGTTGAACGATCCCTGGATGGAGTACCACCCTGCTGTCAGCGGCGGCGACAGCGTGGTACAGCCCCCGCCGATGGAGGTCGTGTTCCATGCACTCATGTGGATGATTTCTTCCGTCCACCCGTGACCGGTGACCGTTCGTCCCGTCACGCCATCGGACGTCAGTCGCGCCTGGACCGCGCTGGCCTCAAACAGGGCGGAGGGACCGGCGGTGCACAGGATTGCGGTGAACAGAATCCGCTGCATCGAAGCATCCCTCCTGGTGAAGTACGTCCTGCCGGCAGAGCCGCCCGCAGGTTGGCACCCCAGTATACCAGAACCCGCCAGAGCTGCTGGCCCATGGCCGTCGGCCGTTCACCGCTCCCGGTCCGCTGTCTCTTTTTCGCTGTTTGCTGTCCCCGTTCCCCTGTTCGCTGTTATGCTGATCCGGGCGCCCGGGTGGGTTGCGGGCGCGCCATACCTTCCAGGAACCTGAATATGCAAGCGCGTCGCATTTGCTGTGCGTCAATCCTGCTGTCGTCTGCCGTCTGTCTCGCCCAACCGGGCCCGCCGGCGAATCTGCGGTGCGAGTACCGGGTGAATCCGCTCGGAATCGATACGGCCGCACCACGACTCTCGTGGCAGATCGTCGACGCGCGCCGCGGTGCCGCCCAGAGCGCCTACCAGGTCGTCGTCGGCCCCACGCGGGACCTCGAAACAACCCCGGGGCTCATCGACACCGGCATGGTCCGCTCCGACGCCTCGGTGCACGTCGTGATTCCGAACCTCCGGCCCGAATCCGGCCGGCGGTACTACTGGCGCGTCCGCACGTGGGACGCCCAGGGCCGGGAGTCCCCCTGGTCGGAGCCCGCCTGGTGGGAGATGGGCCTGCTGCGCCCGGAGGACTGGAAAGCCCGTTGGGTGACCGCCTCCGTCCCCCCCGAGCGCGACCCGCGGATCCCCTGGGGCAGTTGGATCTGGTCCGCGCGCGCCCCCGCCCAGGACGCCACTTTATACTTCCGCCTGCCGGTCAGCGTCGATCCGACGTCCCGCATCGAGGAGGCCTCGATCCGCCTCACCGCAGACAATGCCTTCGAACTCTGGATCAACGGCAACCGCCGCGCCCAGGGCGGGAACTGGCAGAATGTCTACAGCTATGATCTCTCGGACGATCTGAAACCCGGGCAGAACGTCATCGCGCTCAAATGCACCAACGCCGATGGGCCCGCCGGCCTCCTCGTCGCCGGGCGCATCCACGTCGCCGGCGGCAAGACAATCGATTTCCGTAGCGACGCATCATGGAAGGTCACCCTCACCGAAACCGAGGGCTGGACGGAGCCCGGCTTCGACGATTCCGCGTGGCAGCCGGCCACCGTCATCGCACCGTATGGCGGTGAACCCTGGAAGCAGCTTCGCGAAGCAGTCGGCCCCCGCCGCTCGATGTGCGTTCGTCGCGAGTTCACGGTCCGCCCGGGAATCGTCCGGGCACGGGCCTATGCAAGCGGCCTCGGCCTCTACGAACTCCACCTGAACGGCAAACGAGTCGCCGGCGACGTCTTCACTCCCGGCTGGACGCACTATCCGAAGCGAATCCAGTATCAGACATATGACGTGACCGAACGCCTCCGCGCAGGCCCGAACGCCGTCGGCGCGATCCTCGGCAACGGCTGGTGGTCCGGCGGCCTGGGCTGGGCGGGCCGCGAGCAGTATTCGGACGGCCCGCTGAGGTTCCTGCTGCAACTCGCGATCGATTACGAGGACGGCTCCCGCGACACCGTCGTCACCGATGGGGGCTGGCAGACCACCCCCTCGCCGATCACGCGCGACAGCTTCTACGGCGGCGAGACCTATGACGCGACGCTCGAACTCCCCGGCTGGGACTCTCCGGGATTCACCGGCAAGTGGCAGCCGGTCGGCATCGCAACCGACCAGGGTGGTCGCCTCGTGGCCGAGGCCTGCGAGCCGATCCGCGTCACGCAGGAAATCCCGGCCCTTCAGATCACCGAGGTCGAAAAAGGCGTGTTCGTGGCCGATTTCGGTCAGAACGCCGCCGGGCGCGTCAAGATCCGGGTGCGCGGTCCGCGCGGCACCCGCGTTCGCCTTCGTTTTGCCGAGGTACTCACGCCCGACGGACGCCTCTACCGCGACAACTACCGCACCGCCGAATCGACGGACGCGTATATCCTGCGCGGGAGTGGCGAGGAGGAGTGGGAGCCGCGCTTCACGTACCGCGGCCTGCGTTTCTGCGAAATCACCGGTTACCCGGGCACGCCGGCGAAGGAAGCCGTCACCATGTGCGTCCTGCACACGGCCGCCGAACCCGCCGGTCATTTCGAGTGTGCCCACTGGCTCGTCAACGAAATCTGGCAGGCCATCACCTGGGGCCAGCGGTCAAACCTGCACAGCGTCCCCACTGACTGCCCGCAGCGCGACGAACGCCTCGGCTGGATGGGAGACGCCCAGACCTTCGGCCCGACCGCCTGCTGGAACATGCACCTGGGTGCGTTCTTCACCAAGTGGATGCGCGACGTCACCGATTCGCAGGCCCAGGACGGCAGCGTGACCGATGTCTCACCGGTCGTCGTGGTCAAAGGGCCGGCTGCCCCCGGCTGGGGCGACGCCGTGACGGTCGTGCCGTGGACCATTTACCAGTACTATGGCGATCGCCGAATCCTCGAAGAGAACTACGGTGCGATGGCCGGCTGGGTCGAGTACATGCGCCGCAACAGCCGCAACGACCTCTACGAACGGGAGGGATACGGCGACTGGGTCGCACCGGTCGCCTCCCCGAAGAAGCCGATCGGCACCGCCTACTACTATCGCTCGACCGACATCCTCAGCCGCGCGGCGACCGTCCTCGGACGCGAGGAGGACGCCAGGAAGTACGCCGCCCTCGCGGAACGTATCGCCGTCGCGTTCAACAAGGCCTATCTCGATCCCGCCGCCGCCACTTACACGGGCGGCACGCAGACCGCCAACCTGCTCCCGCTCTCCTTCGGCATCACGCCGCCCGATCAACGGGAAGCTGTCTTCGCCAGCCTCGTGCGCGACATCCGCGCCCGCGGCGATCATCTCTCCACCGGATTCCTGGGCACCCCGTGCCTCATGCCGGTGCTGACCGACTTCGGACGCCAGGACCTCGCATGGCGCCTGGCCACGCAAACGACCTACCCCTCGTGGGGCTACATGATCCGAAACGGCGCCACCACCATCTGGGAGCTCTGGGACAGCGACAAGCGCGACCCCGCGATGAATTCGCGCAATCACTTTGCCCTGGGTGTTGTCGGACAGTGGTTCTTCGAGGATCTGGTCGGAATTCGCCCCGCCGCGCCGGGTTTCAAGCGGATTCTGATCCGTCCCCGGCCCCCGGCCGACCTGGGATGGGCGCAAGCCGAATACCCGAGCTTGTATGGCCCGATCCGCTGTGCCTGGCGGCGCATGCCCCCGGCGCGTCCCGCTCCGGGCGCCGCAGCCGGCCTGCGCGTGCAGGTCTCAATTCCGCCCAACACGACAGCGGAAATCCGCCTCCCGGTTGTGGACGGCACGCCGGTTCTCGTCACCGAAACTGGCCAAAGGGTGTACCCCGTGGCCACCGGAGCGCCGGCGGGCACCCCGGCGCTCGAATTTGACCGCGCCGAGGCCGGCGAGTTGGTTTTCCGCGCCGGCGCCGGGGATTTCGATTTCCTCGTGACACCGCAGTGATGCCGGATCGTGAAATAGCCGTGATCTTTCTGCGTTCAGGTGTGTATGAGGTGTGGTGCCGTTGTCGTGTGTGGTCGGTTGCCGCGGATCGGCAACCGATGCCAATGTAAGCACACGGCAGACAACGAACATCAGACGACACTCTCAAGAGGAGCAATCTCCATGACCATGAAGCAGTGGGTACGCGCGGGAATCTGCGCGCTCGTGCTCGGATCGGTTGCCCTGGCCCAGGTGGCGGGGCCGGACGCCGGAGAGCGGCCACGCCAGGGCCGCCGCGGTGCCGGCGCCGAGGGGGGCCGCCGCCTCGGATCAGGTGAGTTCCGCGAACGAGCCGCTGCCATGCAGCTCGAGCGCCTCAACAAGGAGCTGAACCTCACCCAGGAGCAGCAGGACAAGATCAAAACCCTCATCAACGCGCACCAGGAGGCGCAGCGAGGTGGCCGGATGGAGCCGGCTCAGCGGGAAGAAATGATGAAGCTCCGCGAGCAGTTGCAGGCGGCACAGCAGGCCGGCGATACCACCAAGGCGGATCAGCTCCGCGCCGACATGCGCAAGGCCATGAACCTGCCGGACGAAAAAGCGGTGAAGGCCGCCCGCGAAAAGCTGGTCTCCGATGTCAACGCCACCCTCACGGACGACCAGAAGAAGAAGTTCGCGGACATCAAGGACGAGGTGTTCGGCCCGCTGGCCATGCTGCGGACAAGCGCGCCGACGCTGATGCGTGCAGTCGAGTCTCTCAAGCTCCCGGCGGAGAAGAACGAGAAGATCCGCGCGATCTTCGAGGAATACCGCTCGAAAGCGCGCGGCGCACAGGACCGTGAGGCGGCCCGGGAACAGGCGCCCGAGCTGTACAACAAGGTGATGGCGGAACTCAGCGCGGAGGAAAAGGCGAAGCTCAAGGAATGGCAGCCCTCATACCCCTGGTGGGGAGAAGGCGGCCAGCGCGGGCCCGGTCGTGAGGGCGAAGGCGGTCGCGATCGCGGCGACCGTGGAGAACGCGGCGCCCGCCGACGCGGTGCGGGTGCGGGCGGTGCCGCACAACCCCAGCAGTAGGACGGAATAAGGTGGGAAGCACGTTTGTTGAGGAGCGGGTTCCCAACACGGGGCCCGCTCCTTCGATGCGCGGAATACGGCACCCCGCCTCTCGGCCCGTAGAATTCACCTGCGTGCGGTGGTATAAGCCGAGCAGATCACCCCTTCATGGAGCCAGCAACCATGCGAACCCTGACCGCCGGTCTGATGCTTCTCCCGCTGTGCGTCGTGCTGCTGTCCGGCTGCCCGATCGGGCCGACCGAGACCTCCGTATTTCTTGTGAACACGACGGGTTATCCGGTGAGCGTTGAACTCTACTACGACGACGATCAGTTTCTGACCGAAGCATTGCTCGAACTGAACGGCGAGCGTTACGAGACCACGCTGGCGCCCGGCGAGACACAGTCCTTCTCGCGGGATTGCACGCAGCTGCAGTCCATCTTCATCCGCGATGCCGATATGCAGATTGCCATCGGCGTGAGCCCCGAGGCCAGTACCCGCGTCTACCGCGAGCCTGATGACTTCGGCTGCGGAGACAGCCTGCGATTCACCTTCACCACGGGCGTCGTGCCCGTCGACCTCGACATCTCCTTCAGCCAGCAGCAATAGTCGGTCGGGATGTCCGTCGTTTGTCAGCTGGCATCCATAATCTCTACGCGCGCGTGACCCGCCTGCACGATGAATGGGCTGGGACGACGGCGAAGGAAAAAGAACGAAGGACGAGGGACTATTTGTTACGGACAAGCACCCGTTCGACCGCGGAAATGATGCTGTCCGGCTCTGCCATCCGCCCCTCCCCGACCGTGCGGCAGGCGAGCCACCCTTCCTCTGGATCGATGAACCCGTACCCCAGTTCGCGCAGCGTGGCGATGTTCCGCTGTACGATCGGGTTCCGCCACATGCGGGTGTTCATCGCCGGTGCGAGCAGTGCGGGGCAGTCGCGCCCGAGCATCAGCGTCGTGACGAGATCGTCGCCGATACCCGTAGCGAATTTTCCGATCAGGTCGGCCGTGCACGGCGCAACGAGAAACAGGTCGGCCGCTTCGCTCAGTCGCAGGTGCTGCGGATCGTAATACCCGGGCGTCTCCCACAAGCTTGTGAAGACCTGGCGCGCGGTGAGCGCCTGGAAGGTGATCGGCCCGACGAACCGCTGCCCCGCCTCGGTCATGGCCACGGTGACGCCGCAGCCCCGCTGGACAAGGCGTGAGACAACCGTGCAGACTTTGTACGCGGCAATCCCCCCGCCGATCGCGATCAGGACCTCTCGGCCGGCCAGGTCGGCATGGGGGGCAGGTTCAGGAGTGCTGCTCACGGGGTTGCTGCTCGTGCGATGGCTGGGCGCCGAGTTCGGCCGCGATCTTGCCTTCGAGGATCTCCTGGACGATCACCTCGAGCTCGCTCTTGCCGGTCGCGTCGATGGTCGGGCGGGCTCCCTGCATCAGTTCGACCCAGCGCTTCTGCATGAGCGCGGTCAGTTTGAACCGGCCGCCGATCATGTTGATGATGGTGTCGTCTTTCAGGACCTCAATCATGAGCTCTCGTTCTCCCGTACGGTTCTGACGATCGCCTCGACCGTCTCTTCGACCGTGTCATTCACGAGAAAGTGGCGGTAGGCCCCGGAATCATAGGCGTAGCGGATCTCGCCGTCCGCCTTGCTGAGCCGCTCCTGGATGGCCTCCGGCGAATCCTTCCGACGCCCGACCAGCCGCCCCTGCAGGTCCGCAGGGGTGGGCGGCAGAATGTAAATGCTTGTCGCGTCAGGGTATCGGCGCATCACCTGGATGGTGCCCTCGATATCGATTTCGAGGATGACCACCCGCCCTTCCGCCAGGGCCCGGCGAACGGGCTCGGCTGGCGTCCCGTAGTACTGCCCGCCGTAGATCTGAGCATACTCCAGGAACGCCCCCCGCTCAAGCCGGCGCTCGAACTCCTCGCGGGTGATGAAGTGGTAGTCCCGCCCGTCAACCTCGTTGTCCCGGCGGGGCCGCGTCGTGCACGACACGCTCAGAATGGCCTTCAGCCGCGACACCAGGTGACTGCAGATGGTCGTCTTGCCCACGCCGCTGGGGCCGCTGATAATCAGGAGGGTACCGGACTTCATGTCCACCTGGGGTCTTGCCGCGTCAAAGCCGGCCGCGCGTCCGTCGGACGCTCCGCACCGCTCATTCCACGTTCTGGACCTGCTCTTTCAAACGGTCGATCGCCCCCTTGATGTCCACGATCAGGTGGGCAATCGTCGCGTCATTCGCCTTGCTGCCGATCGTGTTGGTCTCGCGGAGCATCTCCTGGGCGAGGAAATCCAGCTTCCGCCCGGCGTACTCGCTGCTGTCGCACAGCTTCTCGAACTGGTCCAGGTGCGAGCCCAGACGCGAGACCTCCTCGTTGATGTCACACCGCTCGGCGTAGAGCGCCACTTCCCGTTTCAGATCGTCGATCTGGAGTTGCAGGCGCGATTCCCCGATCAACTCGTTCGCACGTTGCAGCAGTCGCTGGTGGTACTCCCGCACGACCAGCGGAGCCCGCTCGGACACCGCGCTCAGCCGCTCGCGGATGTACCGGCACTGCGAGAGCAGATCGTCGCGAATCGACCGTCCCTCAACCCCCCGCATTTCGATCAACCGGTCCATCGCCTCGCTTGTCATGCCCGAGATGATCTTCCAGTGCCGCTCGCGCTCGGCGTCATCCATCTCGGGCGGCTCGCACACGCCGGGCAGCGCCAGGATGGCTGCCAGGTCGATGTGCACGCGGTCTCCCGCCTCGACCCTGGCCAGTTGCGAGAGGTAGCTCTGGAGAGCCGGGAGGTTGATCTCCTGGGCGGCGTCGGCGCTCGTGTTCCGCAGGCGGAGGCTGCACGTGATTGTGCCGCGCGTCAGGCGCGTGCGGAGCAACTTCTCAATATCCGCCTCGAAGACCGCCAGGTGCTCCGGCAGCTTGATCGCCAGCTTGAAGTAGCGGTTGTTGACACTGCGCAGTTCCATCACGTACGACACGCGGCTGTCGCTGTAATGGACGTCGCCGTAGCCGGTCATCGACAGGATCATGCGGAGCGGAACTTCCTCGAAAAGACCGGGCGCCACGCCGGCAGACCAACGCGGTCGCCCGGATTTCACTCGAGCAGCAGGCGCAGGCTTCAGCGCGGCTGCGTCGTCGGAGGCTGCGCGGGTGCCTCCGCCGGAGCCGCGGGTGCCGCCGGAGCCGCCGGCTGACCGCCCTGCGGTGAGACCGCCGGTGTCGGTGTCGCGGCCGTGGACGGCGGCACGAAAATGTAGTTCCCGATCACCGCCATCAGGATGAACAGGCCGGTGAGCCCGACCGTCACCCACGTAAAGACGTCACCCGTCTTCGCGCCGAACGCGCTGTGGCCGCCCACGCCGCCAAACGCGCCCGACAACCCGCCGCCGCGCCCCTTCTGCAGCAGGACCACGATAATGAGAAGGCAGCAGACCACCGCGAACACAAACGCGATCAGGGCCTGCGGCCACGTTACAGCCAGCATGTGTGTCATCGTCCGTCTCACCTGCACTCGGCGTCAGCGGGAGGAAGCCGCGATCGCGCCGTTGATAATCCCCAGGAAATCGTCCGCCTTCAGGCTCGCCCCGCCGACCAGGACGCCGTCCACATCCGGCTGCAGCATCAATTCACGGGCGTTGTCCGCCTTGACGCTCCCGCCGTACTGGATGCGGACCGTCTCGGCAGCCCGGCCATTATACAGGCTCCCGATCTGACGGCGAACAAACGCATGGGCTTCCTGGGCCTGCTCCTTGGTCGCCGTCTTGCCGGTGCCGATCGCCCACACCGGCTCGTACGCAATCACCACGCGGTCGAGGCTCACGTCCGACCCGAGCACCTCGCGGATCTGCTGCTCGAGCACCGCCTCGGTTCGCCCCGCTTCCCGTTCGGCAAGCGTCTCCCCGATGCAGTAGATCACCTCGAGCCCGGCCGCCAGGGCCGCCACCACCTTCTTTTTCAGAAAGTCGCCTTTCTCGCCGAAGATGTGCCGCCGCTCGCTGTGCCCGATAATGACCGACTTGGCGCCCGTATCCTTCACCATCAGTGGCGAAATCTCGCCGGTAAACGCCCCCTTCGCCTCGAAGTGGCAATTCTGGGCGCCAAAGGTGATCGGGGTCCCATCCACGGCCTTGGCAATCGGGAACAGCAGCACCGCCGGCGGAAATATGGCCACGTCCACCGGCAGGTCCTTCGGCAGCTTTGCCTTGATCCCCTCCAGGAGGGCGCGGCCCTCGGCGAGGGTGCAGTTCATCTTCCAGTTTCCGGCGACGTATTTCCTGCGCATGGCTCATCCTTCTGGTGCGTTGTCTGACGATGTTCAACCAGGCCGAGGCACCCCCCGGCGAAAGTCCCGCAGTGTACCATAAAGCCGCTCCATCGCCAGTCGACCGGACCCCGGGCAAAACGCCCCAATCCGGTGGCGCCGCGGGCCGATGCGGCGGAACCAGAACGCCCCCACGAGCCCCCCAACCCACCATTCTGAAAGGGACGCAACCAGCAACCGCCCGGTTGGCGCGCTCTGCCGCGCCGCGCGCACCAAGCTGCGCAAGATGATTCATGCACTATTCAGTTCGTTACACTTCTCATGGCATTGACGTCCGTTATCCTTTGACCCGAGCTTGTACACCCGTCGGGCGAAACATCGCGGCGTCTGCGGACGCGTCGTGTTCGTCATGTGTTATCGAATTGATAACGCGCCGCAACTGTTATCGATTTGATGACGCGCGGAATGTGACCGTCCGCTGCACAAAAGTCACGGGGGCGCGGCGCGCTCCGCGCGATGAACGGCATCGTGTGTTGCGTAACAAACGGAGCACCGTCTTACCGCGGGCAGAAAAAGCTGTGGTACGACCGTCGCGCCCGGTATGATATGCTTACGTCCCGCGACGCAGACACATCTCGGCGTGGGGCCGCATTTCTTTTATTTGTGAAGAAAGGGAGGACGAAAGATGAGACGAAGCCCAGTCTTTGTCACGCTCACGCTCGGCGTCATCCTGTCCAGCGGCCCCGGTGCATGGGCCACTCAGGTCCAGGTGAGCGGCATCAACTCCCTGTTCGACGACTACGAAGCACCCGATGTTGTCGGCTCCGCGCCGGTCGCAAACATCGGAACATGGGCTGCCGTCACCGGCACGACGCAGAACGCCTCTCCCCCTGGCGCCTACCAGGGCACCCAGTTCATGGCCTTACCGGTCGCCACCGCCGCCCGGCACAAGCTCAATCCTGCCGGCAGCGGCAGCGGAACCGTCGTTCGGCTGGACACCATGGTGTACATACCCGCCGGCGCCCCGAACGATCAGCACCAGATGGTCTGGTTCAACACCTCCGGTGTGATCACCGGTGCAAACAACTCCCCCATTCATACGTCCATCCGCGACGGCCAGCTCTGCTACTACAACGGCAGCATCTACGTCGCGACCGGGGCGCCCCTGACTTACGGCGTGTGGCAGCACTGGGTGATTGAGTACACCGTCGGATCGGGACAGTGGACGGCCACCATCGACGGCGTCACCACGACAATGGGACTTAACAGCAGGAGCAGTGATGTCGGCATCGGAAGTATCCAGTTCTTCACCAACAGCAGTACACTAAACCCGCCTCCCGCCCCGATGCTCCTCGACGCGGCATCCAGCCCCGGCACCAATGACGTCTGCACCAACGCCTACGCGCTCGCCGAAGGTGTGACCACCGGCACCACCGCCGGCGCGGTCCGCGACGGTACCGCCTCCTGCGGCACGTCGAACACCAGCCCGGACGTGTGGTACGTCTACACCGCCACCTGCAACGGGCAGCTCAAGATCGACAGCTGCGGCTCCGGGTTCGACACCGTGCTGTCTGTTCACGCGGACGGCTGCCCGGGCACGACGTCCACCCAACTGGCCTCCGGTTGCAGTGACGACTGCGGAGGTACTCCGTGCGGCGGCACCGCCTCGTGCCTGAGTGTTCCCATCACGAAAGGGACGCGATACCTCGTCCGCGTCGCCGGCAAGAATGGCGCGAGCGGTGCCTTCACGCTGAACACCAGCACCGAATGCGTATCCGACTGCCCCTCCTTCCCCCAGGACTTCGACACCAGTCCCCTGGGATCCGCCGCCTGCTGGCTCGGCGGCCAGCGATGGTTCGATCCGACGCCGGGTGCTTCCGTGGCGGTGACCGCAAACGACGCACGCTCGCTGCCCAACAGCCTCATGGCCACCGGCAACGGAACAAACATGATGATCTGGCGCGGTTACGAAACGCTGTCTTCCAACGGCACCGATCCGATCAGCGTTTCGTTTGACTTCAAGGTGAACAACTACACGGGGAACGTGGCTGTCAGCCCCTTCGCCTTCAACAAGGAGCTGTGGGGCTCGGCGGGTACGCCGCAGGCCGACCCCTTCGGCTGGCCGGTCAACACCAACTATGAGCCCGAAGGTGTTTTCAGCTACATCGATGAAGTCGCCGGCGCGATCACGATGTTCGCGAAAAGCCGGGCGGACCTGAATGGCCAGTGGATCCGCTGGAAAGGTACGCTGTATCCGTCCACCCGCAAGGCGGACGTGGCCGTCGAGGTCCTCACCGGTCCGGCGGCCGGCACCTCGGGCGGCGTGATCGGCAAGGACTTCCAGTACGGCGTCGACCAGGACTACTACGGCAATGCGATGGATG
>CAZJTF010000010.1:31486-41604 GCA_964548565.1 uncultured Planctomycetales bacterium
GTCCTCACCGGTCCGGCCGCCGGCACGTCGGGCGGAGTGATCAACAAGGATTTCCAAGTCGCCCAGGACTATTACGCGAATGCAATGGATGAGCTGCGCGGCTCTGTGTTGTTCTCGCCGGGCGGCTCCATCTTCGGGCCGGACGATCAGCTCCTGATCGACAACTACGACGTCAAGATCGGCGCGCCCGCGCCGCTGCCGGCGCCGGTGAACGATGCATGCGCCAACGCCATCGCCGTCACTGGCGGCAGGACGTACGGCAGAACCATCAGTGCGACGAACGACGGCAGCTCTTCGTGCGGAAACTCGAGCAGCAGCCCCGACGTGTGGTACCGCTATACCGCCATCTGCACCGGCCAGCTGATCATCAAGAGCTGCGGCTCCGGGTTCGGAGTCGTCGTGTCGGTTCATGCCGACGGCTGCCCCGGCACGGATGCGACGGAGCTGGCCTCCGGCTGCGCCCAGGGCTGCGGCACCGCGTTGTGCGATCAGTTCCAGCAGTGCCTCTCGCTGGATGTGGTCGCGTCCACAACGTACCTGATCCGCGTCGCCGGCGTCGACGGCCAGACCGGCTTCTTCGGCCTGGAACTGGCCTGTGCGGCCCCCGCCCTGAACGACCTCTGTGCCAGCGCAACCTCCATCACCGACGGAACGTACACGGGGTCGACCCTGCTGGCGAGCAACGATGGCGACTCGTCCTGCGGGAATTCCGCCACGAGCCAGGATGTCTGGTTCCGTTACACCGCCACCTGCACGGGCGCCGCGAGCTTCGACACCACCGGCTCCGGGTTCAACACCGTGCTCTCGGTCCACAGCGACGGTTGCCCCGCGTCGCTGCAAACTGAGCTTGCCTGCAACGACGACAGCGGCGGATCGCAATCGTCGATCAGCCTGGACGTGACGAAGGACAGCGTCTACCTCGTACGCCTGGCAGGCAGCGGAGGCGCTTCGGGTGATTACACCTTGAACGTCTCCTGCATGAATCCGTGCCCAAACCCGGGCCTGCCGCAGACGTTCGACACTGACGCCGTCGACTCCCCGGCCTGCTGGAGCGCGGGGCCGCGGTGGTTCGGCTTCACGCGGGGCCAGGCGGCCGTAACCAACGCTGACGCCCGGTCCGCGCCGAACAGCCTGGCCGTGAGCGGCAACGGCTCGCAGGTCCAGGCCTACCGCGATTACGACGGGCAGTCCTCGAATGGCGTGGACCCCGTCACCGTGTCGTTCGACATGAAGGTCATCGGGTTCACGGCCGACCTGACGATCACCCCGTTCATTTTCAATCACGCCCTCTTCGGGAGCGCGGGAACGCCGCACGCCAACGATTTCGGCTGGCCGGTGGACACGAAGTACACCGCGGACGGCAGTTTCGTCTATTACGAAGACGGCACGCCGGTCACGATCCTGGCGACCACCCGGGCCGACGTGAACGGGCAGTGGTTCCGCTATACGGCAAAGATCAACACGGGCACGCGCCTGACCGACGTGACCATCGAGGTCCTGACCGGCCCCGCCGCCGGCCAGACCGGCACGCTGACCGGCATGAAGGTGCAGTACGAATCCGGCTCCGATTACTACGGTGACGCGATGGATGAACTGCGCGGTGCCAGCTTCTTCACGCAGTCCCCGTTTAATACCGGTGATCAGATCCTGATCGACAACTTCAACGTCTCCGTCAACAACTGCAACGCGACCTGGGCGGATGCGGATGGGGACATGGACGTGGATATGGACGATTTCGGCGAGTTCCAGCGATGTTTCACCGGCTCCGGCGGCGGCCTCGCCCCCGGTTACTGCCAGTGCTTCGATCGCAACAAGAACAGCAACGTCGATCTCAATGATTTCGCGCAATTCAAGCTGTGCGCGAATGGGGCGGAACTCCCGCCCAATCCGTTGTGCTCACAGTGAGCGCGGCACGCACATGCAGAGGTCTGGTCGATCGTTCGACGTGGAGCAGGGTCGGGGATGCCCGTTCATTCCCCTTTCCCCGATGATCGGGGAGGAAAGGAGCGAAAGATGCGTGCAACTGTGGTTCTGATAATCATGCTGGCTCTGGCGGGGGGCGTCGCCGCGCAGGCCGGTGCCCCACCGTTCGTGCAGAATTTCGAGGCCGACGCGGTGGGCTCGGCCGCCGGCTGGAACGGTGGCCAGCGGTGGTTCGATCCCACGCCCGGCGGCGTCGTTGCCGTCACCAGCGCGGATTCCGTCTCACCCTCCAACAGCCTGAGCGTGACCGATCCCAACGGGACCGGTTTCTTCGTCTGGCGCAGCTACGAGGGTCTCTCCTCCGATGGCGTGCAGGACATCTCGGTGTCGTTCGACATGAAGGTGAGCAACTACGCGAAGAATATGGCGGTCAGCCCGTTCGCGTACAACACCGCGGTCTGGGGAGGAGACACCGGCAGTTCAGGCGCTTTCGGGTGGCCGGTGAACACGAATTTGACCCCGGATGGCTCGTTCATCTACGTCGATGAGACCTCACCGACGGCGCTCGTCATGCTGGACAGCACCGTCGTCGGCGACCTGCACGGCCAGTGGCTCCGCTGGAGCGGCACCGTCCACCCCGTCACGCGCAAGGCTGATGTGACGATCACCGTGCTCACCGGCCCCTCGGTCGGCGCGTCCGGCGGCGTGGTCAACAAGGACTTCCAGTACGGCGTCGCCAGCGATTATTACGGCGGCGCGATGGACGCCCTGCGCGGGCTGGTGATCTTCAACGAGAAGACCGCCTTTGGTGGCGAACTCCTGATCGACAACCTCAAGGTCGTCGTCCCCGAGCCCACCGCGCTTCTGCTGGCGGGGTTCGCCGGCATCTTCGTGTTGCTCCGGCGCCGCTGATCGCGACGGCCGGCAACGGTAAGCTTCTTCAAAGGCTCGGGTGAGCGGACACCCCCCCGCGGACCCGAGCCTTCATTTTGCCCGCCGTATCCCTGCGCGGGAGGTTAGTGACGCACCAGCACCGGGCGAGACGGCTCCTGGGGTCCATCACCCGGTTCGCTCCGCGCTCGCGTCGCACAGCCGGCGCGGTTCCGGTGTTCTCGCGCCGGGAGGGAGTGTCGGCATGAGGTCCGCGGCAGACCCTGCGAGCGCGAGAGCACCGGCCATGCCGGGGCGTACTGCGCCCGACCGACGGCGCATCGTGCGGGAAAAGGCGGACCGCCGCGACGAGTCGTGTGACACAGCGAACCCAACGTGCCTGCTCTTCCGGGCGCGCTCTTCCGCAGAACACCCCCGTCTCGACCCGGTCCGCGGTGTTTTGTCGCGGAGGAGCCCGGTGGCCGGTGGATTCCCGTTATGACAAGTGAGGATCAATCGGAACGAAGGGCAGCACAAGCAGACCGGTTTGCCGCCCGGCGGCCTGCGTCAGATCACGTCCTGGGCCCGGGGGTAGGATCCGAGGACATTCAGCCGGAGGCAGTGCCTTCGGGCGATTTCCAGCCCCTCAATCACCGCTGCGTCGGTCTGGTGCCCCTTGAGGTCCACGAAAAAGTAGTATTCCCAGTTCCGCTTCTTGCTCGGGCGGCTCTCGATGAACGACATGTTGATGCCGGTCTGGCGGAACGCGTCCAGCGCGTTGAGCAATGCGCCCGGTTCGTCCTTGGTCGTGAAGACCACCGACGTTTTGTCGTCGCCGGTCCGGGGGCTGCCGGTCCGTCCGATCACGAGAAAACGCGTCACGTTGTTGGCGTTGTCTTCAATGTTCTGGCAGACCATCGTCAGCCCGTAGAGTTCCGCGGCCAGGCTGCTGCCGATTGCCGCCGACCCCGCTTCGTCCCGGGCCAGTTCCGCCGCTCGACTGGTGCTCGCGACCGCCTGGGTCTTTCCGATCAGATTGGTCTGCACGAGCCACCGCTGGCACTGGGTGAACACCTCGGGCTTCGAGTACACCCGCTCGATCGCGTCCAGGGGGCACGTCGCCAGCAGGTTGTGATGGATCGCCCGGTTGATCTCCGCGCAGATCTGCACGTCCGTCTCGAGCAGCGCGTCCAGCGTGTCGATCACCCCGCCGTGGACGCTGTTCTCGACCGGCGCGATGCCGAAATCCGCGTGCTCGCGCGACACTTCGTCGAAAACGCCCCGGATATGCGTGACCGGCTCGTATTCCACGCTGGCGCCGAACTTTCCGACGGCGGCCAGATGCGAATAGCTGCCCTGCGGCCCCAGGTACGCGATGCGGAGCGGCTTTTCGAGCAGGAACGACCCGCTCATCAACTCGCGGTAGATGGCGGCCAGCGTCCGGTCGGGCAAAGGCCCCTTGTTCACGCGTTTGATCTTCTCGAGCACCGCCTTTTCGCGATCTGGTGCGTAAATGGGCCCACCGCCGGCACTTTTGAGCCTGCCGATCTCCACTACGATCTCGGCGCGGCGGTTGAGCAGCGCTACCAGCTCCTCATCGAGCGCATCGATCTGCTTGCGGAGTCCGTCCAGGTCCATGGAGCCCATTCTAATCGTCTGTGGCCGGACGTGCACCTGCCGCCCGGGACGCGCATCCCCGGCGCCGGACGCGTCAGGGACCTGTCGATTCCGAGAGGTCCCATCGGCCCCGACTCACGACCCGGCAGCCCAACAGGGCCGTCCGGGTGGCCGTCAACGCCCTTTTGGGGTGCTGCACCCCTGGATGGAGGAGCCGACGCAAAAAGCTATTGACTTAGTGGACTAGTACAATGTATATTCTCCTCAGACGCCATGATTCCGCACCTGAACATCGATCGCCGCAGCGGCATTCCCATTTACGTCCAGCTGGCCGAACGCATCCGGCTGCTGGTGCGGGAGGGGCGGCTCCGCCCGGGGGACTACCTGCCCACCGTGCGGGAACTGGCGGTCGAGCTCAATGTCAATGCGAATACCATCGCCCGCGTCTACCGGGACCTGCAGAACGACGGGGTCCTGGTGCTGGAGCGCGGCATTGGAACGCGCGTGGCCGACAGCGGCCAGGCGCCGGTTTCACGGGCCGACCTGCGTCTGCTCGAAAAGAAAGCGATCGAGCTGATTCGCGTGGCTCGGCAGGCCGGGATGACCCCGGCCGAAGTGGCGCAGTTCATCGAGACTCGCTGGCAGGAGAATGACCATGCTGCGGGGTAGCCTCAACATCGTGACGGGCCTGATTCTCGTCGGGACGGCTCTCCTTGCCGGTGCCCTCGCGGCGGCCGGCGCCGAGATCGCCGCCCCCTTCGTGGTGATCCTCGGCCTGATCGTGTCCGCCTCGCCGCGGGTGATCAACGAGTGGGAGCGGGCGGTGCTCCTGCGCCTTGGTAAATTCCAGAGAGTTCTGCATCCCGGGCTCATGTGGGTGATCCCCGGCATCGACCAGATCACCTCCCTCGTCGATATGCGAATCCGCTCGACGTCGTTTTCCGCAGAAAAGACGCTCACGAAGGACACCGTCCCCGTCGATGTGGACGCCGTGCTCTTCTGGATCGTCACCGACGCACAGAAGGCCATTCTCGAGGTGAAAACCTACGAGCCGACGATCACCTGGGCCGCCCAGACCACCCTCCGGGACGTGATCGGGCGCAGCGAACTGGTGCGGATGATCTCTGACCGGCAGTCGCTTGATGAGGAGCTCCAGACGATCATCGACGCAAAGACGAGCGAGTGGGGCATCACCGTGCAGTCGGTCGAGATCCGTGATGTGCGCATTCCGAGCGCCCTCGAGGACGCCATGAGCCGCAAGGCCCAGGCCGACCGTGAGAAAGCGGCACGCGTCATCCTCGCCGAAAGCGAGGTGCTCGTCGCCGAGCAGATGGCCAAGGCCGCGCACATCTATGAGGAGAACAAAGTAGCCATGCAGCTGCGGGCCATGAACATGACGTACGAATCGGTCAAGGAACGCGGCGCGCTGATGGTAATCCCGTCGGGAATGGCCGACTCCATGAACACCGGCGTGCTGGGCATGGCGAGCCTCGGGTTCCGTACCGCTCCGCCGCCGGCCGCGGGGAGCACGACATGAACCCGCTGCCCGTCACAGCCAGGCGTCTCCGGCACCGTACCGTCCGGGCAACCGACGGCGTCCTGCCCGACGTGACGTTCCTCCCGCTGTTCGAGGCGTCCGGCAACGTCAGGCAGATCCTGCTGGTGTCAGCCGCTCCAGCGCACGTCTCGCTGCTCGACTGGAGCCCCGAGCTCGTTCGGGTGCCCTTTTTCGGGCCCATCCAGTTGTCGCAGGCGACCGCCGCGCTCCGCCCGGCCTCGGATCTGCAGCTGTCGCGATCCGGCACCCTCTGGCACTTTGACCGTGACTGGCTGCTCGATCAGGAGCGATTCGCCCGGGGAGATGCATACCAGGCGCTCCGCGCCGGCAACTGCACCGACCGCTGGTCAGAGCCCGTCCGGACGCTGTGGTTCCGTCGGGACCTCTCGCGAGTGGTTCTCGTGGGCGTCAGGCGGAACGGCGGAGTGGAACTCAAGGGGTGGTCCGACCGGTTCCTCCCGAAGGACCGTCCGCACCCGAAGATGCCGCCCCGACGACCGGGAGCAGGCCCCCGCGGCGGCTGGGTTCTCGAACCGATCTGGCACGCGTGATCAGATGCCCCGGACAGGGCCGGCGCGGCACAGATTACTTAGGGGTTTACACTTCTATTCGATCTTATCACATGGGAGCACAGCGCCATGATGACCCTTCAACTGCTGCTACTGCCCTTCGTGCTGCTCACCTCGGCGCCAACCTCCGTCGAGAGTCATGCGTGCATGAGACAACGCCCTTCGCCCGCTATCAGCGAGGCGTCCACCGCGGGGCCGGTCCTGACCATGCCCCGCTCCATGCCTGATCTTACCTGCGCCGTTTCCATCGACTGGGCGTGCTGGCGGTGATCACCAGCATTTAGAGTGTATCGATCCGGATCGCGCAGGAACATCAGCCTCGTCCGGCTCGATGCCGACCGCGTCACAGCACCTCACATACCAGGTCGCCGACTTCGCGTGTGCCGTAGCCCATGCGGCCCGCTGACTGGCTCTTCATCTTCGGGCAGGTCTTCTTGATGGCCTCTTCAATGCGGTTCCCGGCACGCTCGACGGCCGCCTCCTTCTTCTGGCCGCCGACCACCCGGAGCATCATGCCCGCGGCTGCGATCGCGGCGATGGGGTTGATCACGTTCTGTCCGGTGTACTTCGGCGCGCTGCCGCCCATGGGCTCGAACATGCTGACGCCCGCGGGATTGATGTTCCCGCCCGCAGCCACGCCGAGGCCGCCCTGGATCATGGCCGCCAGGTCCGTGATGATGTCGCCGAACATGTTCGGCACCACGATCGTCTCGTAAAACTCGGGGCTCTTGACGAACCACATGCAGCAGGCATCGACGTGGTTGTAGTCGCGCTCGATATCGGGGTAGTCCTTCGCGCCGATCTCGTTGAACGCCCGGAACCAGGTGTCGCCGCAGTACGTCAGCACGTTTGTCTTGTGCACGAGTGTCAGGCGGCCCTTGCCCTGTCCGGCTTTCTTCTTGGCGCGGGCGAACTCGAAGGCATACCGCAGGCAGCGCTCTGCGCCGAAGCGGGTCGTGATCATCTCCTGAGTCGAAACTTCCTGCGGCGTGCCCTTGCGCAAGAAACCGCCGGTACCCGCGTAGAGGTCCTCGGTGTTTTCGCGGATCACATCGAAGTTGATGTGCTCGGGGCCCTTGTCCTTCAGCGGCGTCTCGACGCCGGGATAGAGCTTCACCGGGCGCAGGTTGATGTACTGATCCAGTTCGAAGCGCAGACGGAGCAGCAACCCCTTTTCGAGAATACCCGGCGCGACGTCCGGATCCCCCACTGCACCGAGGTAAATCGCATCGTACTTGCGGAGTTCCGCGATCTCCTCCGGGGCGATGACCGGGATCGTCATCTCCTTCGGGCTGCCACCCTTCTTCAGGTAGCGCTTGCCGGAGAAGTCAAAGTCGCGCGTCTCGTACTGAAAACCTTCCTTCTGGCTGACGGCCTTGAGGACTTTGAGCCCCTCCGCCACGACCTCCGGACCCGTCCCGTCGCCGCCGATCACCGCAATCTTGATCACGTCCTGCTCCTGATGTTGTTGGTGCCGCCGGGCCGTGACGCAGCGCCGCGGCCGGCGCTGCGAAAGAACGCCCGAATCGGTCGTTTTCCACGAATTTCGAGCCAAGACCGTAGCAAAACGTGTGCTTCCCGGCAAGCGCCGGCGCGATCAGGCCCGTGCGGCGGAGAATGGCGTCCGGTCACGATCTGTGGTATGCCTTGGGCACAATTCACGCACACGGAGGTGCACAGCCATGCGGATCGTCACCCCCACAGTCGGTTTTGCCTCCTGTCTCTGCCTGGTCGTCAGCGTTCTGCCCGCCTGCAGCTCGTCGCCGGAACAGGCACCGGCAGTCTTCGAGCAGACACCGCTCAAGACCGAGCAGGGCGAAGGCGTCGAAATCCGGACGGCGCATTTCGACATCCGGCTCCTCGCACGCGACCCGATGTTCCGCGAGGTGCTCCCGACGTTCATGGAGACCGCGTACGCTGAGTACGAGCGTCTCATTTCCCCCGCGCAGCCGACGGAAGAGCGCCTGCCTGTGTGGGTCTTCCAGTCGCGCCAGCAGTGGGTCGCCTTCACGCGCAAATTCGCGCCCCGGCAGGCGTACACGTACGAGCATATCCACTCCGGCGGCTACACCGATCAGCCGACCGCCACAGCCGTTGTGCACGACATCGGGCGCGACAAGACGCTCGCACTCCTCGCGCACGAAGGTCTGCACCAGTACATGGCGCGGTGTCTGCCCGAACCGGCGCCCGCATGGGTGGGCGAGGGGCTCGCCTGCCAGTTTGAGGCCTTCGACCTCGAGGGCGTGAAGCCGGTTTTCACCCCACGGCGGAACTTCCTGCGCAGGGCCAACCTGCGGGAGGCCCTCGCGCCCCATGGCCAACTGATCCCCCTGCCGGAACTGCTGCGCATGAACGCGGGGGACGCGGTGCGCGGAGGCGGGCCGTCGCGGCTGTACTATGCGCAGGTCTGGTCGCTCGTGCTCTATCTGCGCGAGGGCCCGTACGCGGGCAACTTCGCCGGGCTGCTGGCGGACGTCGGAACGGAGCGACTGCGATTCGCGGTGAACGGCTACCGGGCGGCCACTCCCGAGTATGCCGGCGAAAGCGACGGCCAGGTCGCGTTCCGGCACTACATCACGAGAGACCTCGACGTCTTCGCCACGCAGTACCGGGCGTTCATCGAGGACCTGGTGCGGTAACCTCGCTCCGCGATCTGCGTTACTCCCACCGCCACTCGCGGATCTCGGGCATGTCCTGTCCGTACCGGGCGATGTAGCGATTGTGGTCCACCAGTTTGTCGGTGATCGCCTGCTTGACGTAGGCGGCGCGGGCGCCGAGGGCCGGCACCCGGTCGATTACGTCGAGTGCGAGGTGATACCGGTCCAGGTCGTTCAGGACGACCATGTCAAATGGCGTGGTGGTGGTTCCCTCCTCCTTATACCCACGCACGTGCAGGTTCGCGTGGTTTGTTCGGCGGTACGTCAGCCGGTGGATCAGCCACGGGTACCCGTGGAAAGCGAAAATAATCGGCTTGTCCTTCGTGAACAGGACGTCGAACTCCTTGTCCGACAGCCCGTGGGGATGTTCGGTCGCATGCTGGAGCGTCATCAGGTCCACGATGTTGATCACCCGGACCTTCAGCTCCGGAATGTGCCGCCGGATGAGTTTGACTGCCGCCAGTGTCTCGAGCGTGGGGATGTCACCCGCGCACGCCATCACCACGTCCGGCTCGCTGCCCTGGTCGCTGCTCGCCCAGCCCCAGATGCCGATGCCGGCGGTGCAGTGCCGGATGGCGGCGTCCATATCCAGCCACTGCAGCGCCGGCTGCTTGCCTGCAACGATCACGTTGACGTAGTGACGGCTCCGCAGGCAGTGGTCGGTCACCGACAGCAGGGTGTTGGCGTCCGGCGGCAGGTACACACGGATGATGTCCGCCTTCTTGTTGACGACGTGGTCGATGAAACCCGGGTCCTGGTGGCTGAACCCGTTGTGATCCTGCCGCCACACGTGCGAGGTGAGCAGGTAATTGAGTGACGCGATCGGGCGGCGCCACGGAATATGGCGCGTCACTTTGAGCCACTTGGCGTGCTGGTTGAACATCGAGTCGACGATGTGGATGAACGCCTCGTAGCAGGAGAAGA
>CAZJTF010000011.1:0-41542 GCA_964548565.1 uncultured Planctomycetales bacterium
GGGGGTGTCTGCCGGCACGCTTTCATCCACGGGTCGGGATGGCTGATTCGTATCGTGTTCGTTCATTCGTTTCCTTGGTCGGACTGCTCTGCCTTACTCGCTGCCGACCGTAAACCGGATCGCGGTGATGCCCGCTTCCGGCGTCCGGGCCTGCAGGAGTTGAAGCAGGCGCTGTTCCCATTGTAGTCGCAGATGGCAGGCGGTGGCCGCATCCGACACACGCAGCGTCAGGATGCCCCTGCGGATACTCACGAGTTCCGCCTGGTCCAGGAGTTCGGGCCCGGCATGCTCGCCCACCACTGCGATCAATCGGCGTCTCCAGGCCGGCCCCCGCAAGTTTGGCGAATCCAGCAGCTTGCGTGACAGCGGGCCGATCGCCCCCACGCGCGGCGCCCACGCGCGGCTTCTGTTCCGCTGCACCCAATGGAGTTGCCGATCGTCCATGTGTACTGCCCTTAGTGACCCGCGGAGGATTGCCCCGACCGGCTCCCGCCCTGCGATGGGGCCACATGCAGGGCACCGCGCCGGCATCATGCCCTCACGACAGGTTCACCGGCATAACCACGTACAGGAACTCTGTACCTGCCTTAAGTACGCCCGGCCGGCTCGACTCTTTCAGCTCGAGTGTCACCGTCGGCGTCTTCACGACCCGCAGGGCGTCGCTCAGGAACGTCGGGTTGAACCCCATGACCAGAGGCTCCTCGCGGTAGTCGATCCGCATCGAAATCGTCGCCTCACCCTGCTCCGGCGCCCGGCTGGAGAGCACGAGCTTTTCCTTGTCGAACGCCAGGCGGACACCCTTGCTCTGCTCGTTACTGAGCAGGGCGGCCCGGCGGACGGCACTGAGCAACTCCTCGGTGCCGACCTCAATCCGCTTGTCGTTGTCCGTCGGAATGACGTCAGAGTAACGCGGAAAGTGCCCCTCCACGAGCGCCGAACTCAGCACGTACTCGCCGGCCTGGACGATCACCTGGTTCGATGAAAACCGGATCGCCACCTTGCCCTCCGCCCCGCCCAGTACACGCTGCAGAACGTGCACTGTCTTGGCAGGGACGATCATCTGGGCATCATTCCCCACAGACTGTTCCGCCGAGCCAACCGCACGTGCCAGCCGGCGTCCATCGGTTGCGACCAGCGAGAGCTTCTTGCCGGTCTTCTCCCACAGCACACCGTTGATTGCATACCGCGTGTTCTCTTTCGCGACGGAAAACACCGTGCGCTCGATCAGCGTCTGGAGCGTCGCCGCATCGATTTCAATGTCCGGCGTCCCTTCCAACTCGGGCACCGGCGGGAACTCCCGCGGATCCTGGCCGTACACCTCGAAGTGGCTGTCTTCCCCGCGAACGTGGCACGCCTGCCCGTCCGACTCGATTGCCAGCGTCTCGTCCACACTCTCCCGGGTAATCGACATCAGCTTGTCGGCGGGGACGAGCAGTTCTCCTGTCTTCTTGACTTCGACTTGCCGGACAGCCACCCGCAGCCCAACCTCGAGGTCTGTCGCGCTGACCAGCAGGCTGTCCTGCACCGTCGTCAGTCGGACACACTTCAAGATGTCCTTCGTGGTCCGGCTGCCGACGATCCCCGACGCGACGTTCAACACCTCGAGCAGCGCGTTACGGTTGACGATCACATGCATGGCAGGCAGGCTCCCGACAGAACCGCTCCGCACAGCACGGAGCCAGTCCTGTTCTTATTCTCAAGAGAATCTCTGGTCGTATTCATGAGTCCTGTGAATTGCGTGCATGCCCGGACCGAAAACGCCCGCAACTTCCGTTTCTCCCGAAGCTTAAGAACCTCAACGTCGACGGGAGGCGTGTGGATAAACTGTTTGCAGAGCGGGCGAAACCATCAGCCGCCGCCGGTCGCTCCTGTGAGCCCGGCAGCCCCGTCGGCGGTGGTGAATAAGATACCCGAAGCCGCACAAGTTATCCACTGCAACGGGCGCCTCCTGTGAGTTCCACCAGACCCGTCCAGCATCCTTACTTCCGCAGGATCTCGATCATCTGGCGCACGGTCAAGTCGAAGTCGGCGTCCGATTCGCGCTGGCTCTGGATCGACCGGATAGCGTGGAGAACCGTCGTGTGATCCCGGCCGCCAAAGTACCCGCCAATCTCGCCGAGACTGAGCGTCGTCAGCTGTCGGGCCAGATACATCGAGATCTGCCGGGCGTAGGCGATCGTTCGGTGCCGCCGCTTGCCCTGCAGGTCGGCCAGCCGCACGTTGTACTGGTCCATCACGACCTGCAGGATGTCCGGGATGGTGATGCGCTTACCCTGCTGCGGCGTGTCGTCACCGAGGGCCTTTCGGGCGATATCCAGGTCGATGACGCCGCCATATTGCTGGCTGACCGCCACGACACGGGTGAGCGCCCCTTCGAGTTCGCGCGTGTTGGAACCCGTGCGGGGGGCGATGAAACCGATCACATCCTCCGGCAGTTCGACGCAGCGCAACTTCGCCTTCTTGCGAAGGATAGCCATCCGCGTTTCGAGGCACGGCGGCTCGATACACGCCACCAGGCCCGAGTTGAACCGGCTGACCAGCCGGTCTTCAAGGCCGCCGATCTCGCTGGGCGACTCGTCGGCCGAGAGGATGATCTGCTTCTGCGACTGGAACAACGTGTTGAACGTGTGAAAGAACTCCTCGCGGGTCCGCTCGCGCTGCGCCAGGAACTGCACGTCGTCGATCACCAGCACATCCACGTGCCGATACCGGAACCGGAACTGGTGCAGGGCCCCGCGCTCGATTGCCTCGACGAAGTGGTTCGTGAACGTCTCACACGAGATGTACAGGATCCGGCTGTCCGGCATCGCCGCTTGGATCTGGTGGCAGGCCGCCTGCAGCAGATGCGTCTTCCCCAGCCCGACACCCCCGTGAATGAAGAGGGGGTTGTATACGCGCCCGGGGTTCTCGGCGACAGCCACGCTGGCTGCATGTGCAAGGCGGTTGCTCGGACCGGTGACGAAGTTTTCGAACGTGTAGTCCGGGTTCAGAACCACCCGCTCGGTTTCCGCCTCGAACGAGAGCGGCAGATCCATGACCGGTTGCGGCGGGGGAGGCAGGAACTCCACCAGCACCAGTCGACCCGTCACATGCTGGGCCGCCTGGTTCATGGCCGTCTGGCAGTGCTGCACGAGGTACTGGTGCTGCTGCTGCGTCGGGGTCCGCACGTCGATAACCCCATTGCGCATCTCCACCGGCTCGAGGGCGGTAAACCACGGCCGCACGAGTTCGGGGCGTTGCGCGCGAAGGCGCGTCAGGATGTCACTCCAGGTGCGGTCGCTCACGGTCCCCATCAACTATACCGGCCTGAACAAATGAACAGCCCAGCGAAGGACCCCCGGCCCCGGCTGGGCGATTAGGATGCAACACCATTACAGATCAGGGCTTATGGAGCTTTTTCTCTCCCGAGATCTGCCGGATTGGATTATACCCCCCCGTGTCAGATTTGCCAGCCACAACATATGGGTACGGCCTCCTGCTGACCTACGAACCGGTTCGCCTCGGCCGCATGCACACAGTATGATCTTGCTCTATGGAAATGACCCGACATCAGCAGATGAGCATCCGCCGGTCCGAAGTGGCCGGCGAGGAAGCACGAGCCGTTCTGGCCGGCGGCGTGAATTCGCCCGTCCGTGCATTCAAGGCCGTCGGCGGAACCCCACGTTTCATCGCGAAGGCCTCCGGCGCCACTATGACGGACGCCGATGGCAACGTTTACGTTGACTACGTCGGCTCCTGGGGCCCCATGATCCTCGGCCACGCGGACGAGCGCGTCGCCGCGGCCGCCAGCAAGGCCCTCGACAAGGGTTGGTCTTACGGCGCACCCACGGAGCTCGAGACCCGCCTCGCCGAGCGCATCGTTCGAGACTATCCCTCGATCGAGAGAGTCCGCTTCGTCAATTCCGGCACCGAGGCGACGATGAGCGCGATTCGCCTCGCCCGCGGGTTCACGGGTCGCGATCTCATCGTCAAGTGCGAAGGCTGCTACCACGGTCACGCTGATGCCCTGCTCGTGAAGGGTGGATCCGGCCTGGCGACGTTCGGAACGCCCTCCTCCGCCGGAGTGCCCGCGGCCATGACCTCGGCCACGCTCGTCGCTCCCTACAACGATCTGGAGGCCGCCCGCACGCTGTTCAAGCGGCACGGCGAAGCGATCGCTGCGTTCCTCGTTGAGCCGGTCGCGGGCAATATGGGCGTCGTACCGCCCGCGCCTGGTTACCTGGAGGGCCTGCGCGAGCTCTGCACCGGCGCCGGCGCACTCCTCATCTTCGACGAAGTGATGACCGGCTACCGCGTCGCCCTCGGTGGAGCCCAGGCACGCTTCGGCGTCCAGCCGGACCTCACCTGCCTCGGCAAGATCATCGGCGGCGGCATGCCCGTCGGGGCGTATGGCGGACGCGCGGAGATCATGGAGCGGCTCAGCCCACTCGGCCCCGTGTACCAGGCGGGAACGCTTTCCGGGAACCCGCTCGCCATGGCCGCCGGGCTCGCAACGCTCGATGCACTGCACGCGCCGGACGTCTACGAACGCCTGGAGGTGCTCTCTGACCGGTTGGCGGACGGTCTGGCCCAGGCGGCCGCCGACGCCGGCGTCCCCACATACCACACGCGCGTCGGGAGTATGGGCTGCATGTTCTTCCAGGCAGGTCCGGTCACCGACTGGGCCTCCGCCAGCCGCAGCGACACCGTGATGTACGCCCGCTTCTTCCAGGGCATGCTCAATCGGGCGTGTTACTTCGCTCCCGCACAGTACGAGGCGTGGTTCATGTCCCTTGCCCACACCGAGGAGCACATCGACCAGACGATCGCCGCGGCCGCCGATGTTTTTGCGGAGTTGAAGGCATGAACGAGCAGACGACTGCGTCCTCCCAGCCGGTGATTCCCCCGACCCGCACGATTCCGCCGCTGGCGCCGGGTGACCGTGTCCGCGTCCAGCAGGCGATCGTCGGGCGCGACCAGGAGTGGACCACCCGCGTTGAGGGGGTCGTCGAGAGCTGCCGCCCCGAGGTCACCGGGAGCTGGTACGCGCACGGCAAGAACGACAAGCTCTGGCTCCTCCGTCTCCGTCTCCGCAAGGCCGACGGGGAGTTGACGACCCTCGTCATCGATCACAACAGCCGCGTGGAGCGCCTGCCCGCCGGGTGATATTAAGGTTTCGCTGTTTTTCCGTTCGATCCTCATTCGATCTTAACACAGGCGCGCATAATCGCCGCTCGCTGCCCGGCCGCATATCCGAAGGCGCATGACGCGCCCGCCGGCGGCAATCCAGGATGAGGATATCCGCTCGCCAATGAGCGAGACCCACCTGCACTCTCTGGTCGCAGCCCTCCTGCTCGCTGCATGTGCCCCGGCGCCGCTCCGCGCCCAGCCCGCCGCGGCCACCGCTCCCGCATCGGCGCCCGTTCGCAAGCCCTACGACCCCCTCACCAGCAAGACGATGACCGGCGACTGGGGTGGCGTCCGCACCGCGCTCGAAGAGATCGGGATCAGCCTGCGATACACGTACAACCAGCAGTTCCAGCACAACGCGCGCGGCGGCCTGGACACCCACAACGCCTGCCGCCTGTCCGGTACCGCCGATTTTCAGTATGAGCTCGACTTCGAGAAGATGAAGCTGCTCAAGGGCGCCAGCTTTTTCATGGAGTCCCGCAGCTCCTACGGAAACGGCATCAACGACGCCAAAGTCGGCGCTTTCTTCGATCCAAACGGCGACGTCGAGGGCTACTACCCGTTCTTTGTGAACAAGTGGTGGTACCGGCAGCGGCTCCTGGACGACAAGCTCGAGTTTCGACTCGGCATGCTTCAGACCAACAAAGACCTCTTCGACGTCAGCCCCTACGCCAACCACGAGGACCGCGATTTCCTCGACCGGCTGGCTATCCGCGACGCCACCGTCCCGCATCGCACCGGCATGGGCGCCTACGTGAAGGTGCAGCCGGTGGACTGGTTCTATGCCCAAGCGGCCGCCGTGGACGCTCAGAGCCGCGACCGCCGCACCGGCTTCGACACGGCTTTTCACGATGAAGACTGGTTCCTCGGCATGTGGGAGTTCGGATTCACGCCCCGCTGGGAATCGAGCCGCGGCCCCATGCCCGGGCGCTACCGCCTCGGGTGGTGGTACGACCCGCGGGCCAAACAGTACTGGGAGGACGACCTGGACGGTCGCCGCCCCCCCAGCTTCGAAACCGGCGACATGGGCCTGTACCTCGGCGCCGACCAGATGGTCTGGAAGGAGAACGCCGACCCGAAGGACACGCAGGGCCTCGGCGTCTTTGCCCGCTACGGGGTAGCCCACGGCGACGTGAATCGTATCGATCAGTCCTGGGAGGCAGGTGTGTCATGGATGGGCCTGATCCCCGCGCGTGACGCCGACGTGACCGCGTTTGCCTTCTCCCAGGGGATTTTTTCCGAGTCGTACGGAGACCACGAAGCCCCCGGGGCCGACCGCACCTCCGTGTACGAGTGGTATTACATGATCCAGGTGACCCCCTGGTGCTTCCTGACGCCGGACGTGCAGGTGATCGTCAATCCGGCTGGCGACGACTCCGTCCGCGACGCGGTTGTGGCGGGCCTGCGTCTCCGTATAATCTTCTGACGGCTCCGTGGAGAATTCATCTATGTCAGCTTCGCGTTGGACTTCCCGGCTTCTCAAGCTTGCCCTTTCGGTCTGCCTGGGCGGCACACTTCTGAGTACCAGCTGCGGCGAGGATATCCGCAACAGCGTCAAGGCGGCCGGCCTCGACTTTGTCGAAGGCGCCGCCAGCGACCTGCTCGATACGCTCTTCCCCGTCCAGGACATCCTGGCCGGCGACGGAGCCTGACCGGCCCCGCCCACGCGGCCCACCCCCGCACCACGGCGGCTGGGTCGTTTTGGACGATCCGAACCGTCGTATCCACGCACCTCGCGCGTGCCGGTGCCGGCGCGACCTGCAGCATCATCGCCGCCATGTGGCGAGTCGGCGCAAGACCGATTCCCCACGTTCCGTCGAAGATCTACATAGCGCATAAAACCCGTCGAAGGGACCGTCTCAACAGAAATCAAGTGTTACATCCGGACCCTTCCCGTAGGCCTGGCGATGTTCGTCGGGGTCGAGGTTGACGCCTGGGACTTAAGGGTTGTTCGGACGTGGAGTATGGAGCAGGCCCGAGGGCTCCTTCACCCGGCGAGCTTTTCGGCAGCGGCGGGGTGCGCTGTATTTCCCCTCACGCATGATCTGCGAATTCGTTTCTTCGAGTGCACGGCAGCTGGAGCGCATGGTTCCGCATCGGCGAGCCGGGAGCAACGGGAAAGACCGGGTCGCGGCGCAGAGCCTGGAAGCAACTCCGGATCTCAGGGGGGCATGGCCGGGCGGGTGGCGGTGGCCTCAGCGGGTTCGGCAATCCGCTTTCCGCCGGCACATCCTCACCGGGTGGTGCGGGCGGTTCCGGCGGTCTGGGCGGTTCTTTGGGAGGGCTCGGTGGCACAGGTGGCCCGGGCGGTGCAGCCGGCGCAGGTCGCCGACCAGCGCGCCCGGCCCTTCGGCGTATTTTGGGTTGAACTTCCGCGGCCGCGCAGCCGCGCATTCAGCAGGCTGTCGAAATACAGCGACGCCTCCGCGGCCTGCTCGGTCGGTGTGTTTTTACTGTGGTCGAACGCGCGCCACCTCTCCGCCTCGGCTCTCGTCACTTACGTCCAGCCGATCTCCTGCGCGCACGCCAAGATGCGGGCCCGGACGGTTTTTGCAGGCCGGGCTTCGGCATGGCAGGCAATTGGGTCAGTGACCGTGTCTCAGCACGAACTGCACGTTCAGGTTCTTAAGCATTTCAAAGGTGTTGCAATAATCGACATTAAACTCGATGCACACATTGGGAATCGGCACCTTCCGTCTGACGTCCGGCGCGTATTCCTCGTGTGTGACAACGATTGATCCGTTGACCTTGGCAAAAGCTATAATCCAGCCATCTGCTACAGTTGCGAACTCCGCTTTCGCCTCCACGGTGAATTGCGGCTGGCCCTGAACCCAGTTGACCATCTCGCCATAGGCTTCGATGACTCTCTTATCGGCTGTTCCTTTGAAAAACGTATTCGGCGATCTCCGGACCCATTCCTTGAGTCGATCGTTGGTTCCAATCAGCTCGGTTTTGATCTTGTCGACGCTGAAGATTCTCCTGGCATGATGCTGCCGGACGAGTGCTCGCCAGAATCCAGGGCACAGATCGAATCCGTAGTAAGCCTGGTGAGCACCGATGAATACGTTGGCATCCAGTGCGTAGCACTTACTGACGCTCATCCTTCATCCTCTGCACCAGCCGATTTGCGTATTTGTTAAAAGTATCGCCCTTGAGATCAGTCAAAGTGTAAGCTTCGCGATGAAGCAACCGCCCCTCGCGGACCGCCCGCACGACCGCGTAAGCGAATCTCCTGCCAAGTCGGTTGTCCTGAACCACATAGAAGTTAGGACCACCTTTCTTCTCCTTTGTTTTCTGTTCCGCTTTGCGTTGTTGAAACTCGCGCTGATCCTGCTCGTAAAAGTCGAAGAATCGGGTCCTGCCGATCAATCCCAGATCCAGGGCACGCCGGGCAGCGGCTAGCGGGCTGACCTTGTACCAACTGGCGATGGTTTTGAAGGGATTCGACGTGTTTTTCACCTCGCTCCAGCGCCCGCGCAGCTTGTGCTCAGGCACGAGGAATTCGGCGGCCGTCTGATTGCAGAACTGCTCCGTGGCGTCATCATGCGGCATGGTCTGAATAAGGTTGAACAGCCCGCCGCGGCCGACCCAAAGGTGGACGAGCTCGTGCGCGAGTGTGAACATCTGGGCTGACTTAGAGTCATTGCCGTTGACGAAGATCAGCGGAGCGTACTCGTCGCACAGTACGAATCCGCGGAACTCCTGCGGATCAAGGGAGCGGTGGGTGTTCAGACCCACCATGCCACTGCTGGTAATCATGATCCCGACGCGCTCTGCGGAGTTTCGCAGCGTGCGGAGGGCGTCCTCCCAGGTCCCGAGCAGCTCCGCCCAGTCGGGACTGAGTCCGAGTGTCTCTCTGATGCGGGCGGCCAGCGAGACGATGTTCTGGCCTTGCTTCGCGCTGGCGACGAATTCGAGCTGATCCTGACCCTCCTCGATGACGAATTCGCGCATCCAGGCCTGACGCCTCTGCATGGCGTGAATCGTCTCGATCAGGTCGGGGCTTGGCCGGTCGATGGGAACGTCGCCTCTGGTTCGGAAGTCCGGAATGGGGAGGGACTCGTCCGGCGGCTTGTCCAGAAACAGATATCCCAAAGGAGTTAGGGTCTTCTTTGCGAAGTCTTCAAGTTGTTTGAGGGTCGGCTGGGCTTCGCCGCGGAGCCAGTCATCGAGCTTGGGGAATTTCCTGCGCAGGTCGTCCCTCGCGATGCGCGAGCGGTCGATCGCCCAGCGAATGAGTTCGGGTTTGACGGCGACAGTTTCGGGCATAGCTCTCAGCCAGACGGAGTGGGATCGTTTCCACCGCTTCATTCTATATCGGTCAGGACGTGTCCGCCCCCCAAGGGGGACACGGAGCCGGGCATGAGCTCTCGCTCGCATGCCAGTTCGGCCGGCCCGGTCCCGCCCGAGAGGCGGGACCTACTTCCGCAGCAACGCCGAGCTCGGAGAGATCGACGTCCTGGACGGAACCCGGATCTGGGGGGCATCAATGGGTGCAGTAGGATACAGAAAAGTCGATCGAGAGAATCCCGCGGATCACCAATGACGTGTTGTACGTGCGGCTGGTCAGACACGACGACGTGCCGGCGTATTCCGAGGAAACCGACGACGGGTTTCTCCTCGTCCGCCGGGAGGACAACGACGAGGTGGCGGGGCTGACCGTACGTAGTCAACTGGTGGAAGCGTTTCGGCAGCGGCGACCTGCCAGATTCCATTCACGAGCCGGAGCGGGCGATCGAGCCATGGGCGGGGAAGCTCGCCGCCTGATCGCGCATTATACGGAGCCCGGCCGTTATCGAACGTCCCCGCCGCCGCGCAGGTCGAACCCACCGACGCCGCCGGCAATTCTCAAGCCTCCATTCCCTTCCGACCCCCCGCAGCCCGCCCAATCGCAAAGCGGAAATCAACAGTCGGCAACGAGTTTCTGTCGTTCCGCAATCCGAAATTCGCAATCCGCAATCGATCTGGCGCGGCTTACGGCGCCGGGTCTTGTGACGTTGCGCCGGCGAGGGCGGAGGGGTTGAACGATGGCGCGGGGTTCGAGGCCGCGCGCCCGGTGCGCCAGAGCACCCCTGCACACAGCACGGCAAACGCCGCCAGGAGGATGAACCCCCACGCGTAGGAGTGCGTCGCCTGCTTGAGCGAGCCGACCACGAGCGGCGGAAAGAATCCGCCCAGCCCGCCGGCCGCCCCCACCAGGCCCGTCACGCTGCCGACGGCTCGGGGGAAGTATTGCGGCACGAGCTTGAACACGGCCCCGTTGCCCAGACCGATGGCGGCTGCCATGCCGAGTGCGCCGACCGTGAACGTGCTCATCAGCGGGCAGGCCATGAAGACCGCGCAGACGGCCGTCGCCGGAAAGACCGCCTTGAGGATCGCACGCCCACCGACCTTGTCCGAGAGCCATCCGCCGACCGGGCGCATGGCGGTGGCGAGCACCACGAAGCCGGCCGCGCGAAAACCGGCGTCCTGCACGCTCAGATCAAACATATTGCGGAGGAACTTCGGCAGGTAGCTCGCCATCGCCAGGAACCCGCCGAACGTCAGAAAGTAGTAGAGGCTCAGGATCCAGCTGTTGCCGTCACCCAGCGGCCGGAGGAAATCCGAGAGCTGCCGGGCCGGTCCGTGGCGGGGGGCGTTGCGGGCCAGCGCAATGAAGGCGATCAGCCACACGCCCGTGATCAGGGCATAGATCCAGAAGCCCCAGCGGAAGCCAAGCGAACCCACGACCAGGGGCGCGCCGAACAGTGCCAGCGACTGCCCGATGTTGCCCGCGCCGTAGATGCCGAGCGCGGTGCCCTGGCGCTCCGGGGTGTACCAGCCGCTGACGAAACCGACGCCCACCGAAAAAACCGCCAGCGGGATTCCCAGGAACAACCCGCAGACCAGGAGCTGCCAGTACTCGGTCACCCATGCCACCGCGACCGCAGGCACGATCGACGCCGCCATGACGCCGATGAACACGGCGCGCCCGCCGACGCGGTCGGTCAGGATCCCGAGCGGGATCCGCCCCAGGCTGCCGAACAGGATGGGGATCGCCAGCGCGAGCCCGACCTGCCGCTCCGTCATCTGCAGGCGGTCCGTCAGGATGTTCATCATGCCCGACACCGAACCGAACACGGCAAAGCAGACCGCGAACGCGCCGGTGGCCAGGACGAGCTGCAGGGTGCTGCCCTTCGGGGCGTCGACAGGAGCGGTGCTCATGGGTTCTCCAGCTTGTAGAGGTAACGGAGGAGGCCGAGATTCAGCAGGAAACACACCAGGCTCGCGGCGGCCGCCGGACGGATGACGGTCACATCGCCGCCGAGATACGCGTTCATGGTGGCCATCAGCAGCCAGAGCTGCAGGACGACCAGGATCAGCACGATCCACAGGATGCCGTACACGACAGTTGTTCGCTGCTCGCGGGTGAAGGGGTTGCGCTTCATGTGGTGCGCGCCTCCAGGCCGGTCGCGTAGACGGCGCCGTCGCGGACCTCGAGCGTGACGCGCGTGAGCGGACGCCGCGGCGGGCCGGCCAGCGGTCGCCCGGTCGCCAGGTCGAAGTAACCGTGGTGGCACGGGCAAATGAACCGCCCGCCCGCGACGTCGGGCTTGACGGCGCAGCTCAGGTGCGTGCACTTCTGGTCATAGGCCAGGAAGCCCGCGGGCGTTCGCACCAGCACGCAGGCATCGTGATCGGTCGGGTACGTGAACGGCATGGCGGCGCCAACGGCGAGGTCGTCTACGCCGGCGATGCGCCGGATCGGCGCCTTCCCGCGACCACTGCGCCACGCGCTGCGGATCGCGATCCAGAACTGTCCGACGACGAACGCCAGGCTCGTGAGGATCATGAACTTCGTGAAGTCGCGCCGCGCGACGTGGTGATCCTCGGGGACGTCGACGGGGAAGTCGCACCGCCACTTCGGCGGCTGCGGCTCCATGCGCCCGTCGGGCGTCACGACACCGCGCTCGCGGGGCTCGCTGCTGCTGCGGAGATCCGCGTGCGCACCGGCGCCTGCCGGAAGACTGCTCGCCCTGTCTCGAGAATGGTTCTGGATCATTCGCACTCACCCCTGCGCTGACGATGCCGGCCAACGAGAATCACACCCCGCCGAGATTCGCCATGAGTTCCTCCAGGGCATTGCGCTGCGGGGCCGGCTCGTCCTGCATGGCGGCGGTCACCTCGAGGTACTCCGGGCGTGCCTCCCGCGGGACCATCATCCTGACGCGCGTGCGGATGCCCTGCTCTCCGAACTGGAAGCGGTTGATCGCCACCGAGCGCGGGCGCAGGCGTTCGATCTCCTCCTGCGTTCCGAAGAAGAGCGCCTGGCTGGGGCAGACGGTCGCGCACATGGGTTTGAGGCCGGCCGACGAGCGGTCGTAGCACATGTCGCACTTCATCATCAGCTCGAACTCGGTCTTCATCTTTGGCACGCCGAACGGGCAGGCGAGCACGCAGTTGTTGCACGCGATGCACCGCGGCTTGCGGGCGCTCTGCACGACGCCGTCCGCCGTCCGCTTGATCGCGTCGGCCGGGCACACCTCCGCGCACGTCGGCGACTCGCAGTGCATGCAGACCACGGGCGTCGTCTGCGTCGAGAGCGACCGCTCGACGTACTCCAGGTGGATCATCGGATGCCCCTTGTGCGTGTCGCACTCGCTGCACGCCTGCACGCACGCCTGGCAGCCGATGCACCGGCTGGGGTCGATGTAGAAGTGGAGGTGTTCCGGTACCGACATCTGCTACTGCTGCGCCTCCAATGCCGCTGCGTACGCGGGCGGCGTCTCCGCCTTGCGAACACGTACGGCGCACACCTTGTATTCCGGGATCTTCGAGATCGGATCCTGGGCGGAGATCGTGAGCTGATTCGCACTCTTCGGCCCGGCCCAGTGGTACGGGATGAACACCGTGTCGGGGCGGATCGTCTGGACCACCTGTGCCCGCAGCGTGCACGAGCCGCGCCGGCTCTCGGCGGTGGTCCAGTCGCCATCGCGAATCCCGAGGTGCTCGGCCAGACGCGGGTGCATCTCGATCCGAGGCTCGGGATACTGCTCCACGAGCGGCCCGATGCGGCGCGTTTGCGTACCCGAGAGGAACTGGCTGACGACGCGCCCGGTGGTCAAAATGATCGGGTACTCGGCATCCACGTCTTCGGCCGGCGGCGTATACGGTGCGACGTTGAAGCGCGCCTTGCCGTCCGGGAAGTAGAACGGGCCCGCGCCGTTGGCGACGGGGTTCCACGAGCCGGGTTCGAACAGGCGCGGCGTACCAGGGTGCGGGCCGCCGTCAGGGCTGAGCCGCGCGGGCGAAATCGGCGGCGCGCCCGGCTGGGCGATGGCCTCGAGCGTACCGCCTGCGGCCGCGGAGGGTCCCGCCTCTGTCTGACTGACCGACGCCCCTGCGGCTGCGTCACCGACAGTCGTGTCCGGACACGGCCAGAACACGCCGAACTGCCGCTCGATCTTTTCGTACGTGATGCCCGAGTAATCCGCGATGCCGCCGCGCGACGCGGCCCGCAGCTCGTCGAAGATTTCGTGCGGGCTGCTGAACGTGAAGCCGCGCTCGCGCCCGAGGGCCCGCGCGATGTCCTGGATGATGCGCCAGTCCTGTTTCGCGTCACCGGGCGGGTCGACGGCCTTGTTGATCTTGATCACGCGGCCCTCGATCTGCGTGACGACGCCTTCGTCCTCCTCGTGCAGCGAACCGGGCAGGACGACGTCGGCGTGCCGCGCGGTTTCGTTGAGGAAGAAGTCGATGGCGACGTAAAAATCGAGCTTGTCGAGCATCCGGGCAACGAAGTTGTTGTCCGGCAGCGACACTTTGGGGTTGAAGCAGATGCTGAGCAGGCCGCGGATCTCGCCGCGGTCAATCTTACGGAAGATCTCGTACGCGTCGACGCCCGGCTGCGGCAATTCGCCCTCGTTGATGCCCCAGAACCGCGCCATGTGCGCCCGGTGCTCAGGATTGCCCAGGTCTCTCGCTCCGGGGAGCTGGTCGGCCTTCTGTCCGTGCTCGCGCCCGCCCTGGCCGTTGGCCTGGCCGGTGATGGTGGCGTAGCCGCAGCCCGCGCGACCAATCCGCCCGCTGGCCAGCACCATATTGATCGCGCCGAGCACGTTCTGGACGCCATGCGAGTGGTGCTCGATGCCGCGGGCGTGCAGGAGGAAGCTTGTTTTCGCCATTCCCCACCACTCTGCGGCCTGGCGGATCGCTTTTTCGGCGATGCCGGTCACCTCGGCTGTCCGATGCGGCGTCCAGTCCCTCACGTGGGCGGCGACGGCGTCAAAGCCGACGGTCCAGCCGTCGATGAACGCGTGGTCGAGCCAGTCGTTCTCGATCATCAGGTGCAGGATGCCGTTGAAGAGCGCGATGTCGCGCCCCGGCTTGACCGGGAGGAACAGGTCGCAGGTGCGGGCGATCGGCGTGATGCGCGGATCGACGACGATGATTTTCGCGCCGTTCTCGCGGGCCTGCCAGACGTAGTTCGTCGTGATCGGGGCGCACTCGGCGACGTTCGCGCCGCTGATCCACACGACCTCGGCATTCAGAATGTCGCTCCAGGGGTTGGCCGCTCGATCGATGCCGAACGCCTTCTTGTTCCCGGCGGCCGCGCTGACCATGCAGAGCCGCCCGTTGTAGTCGATGTTCGCGGTTCGCAGGCAGACGCGGGCGAACTTGCCCATCAGGTAGGTCTTTTCGGTCGTCAGGCTCGCGCCGCTCAAGAGCGCGAATGCGTCGCGCCCGTGCTCCGACTGGATCTGCTGAATGGCGTCGGCCACGCGCCGGATCGCTTCGTCATACGCGATCGGGCGGAACCCCGCGGGTGCGGCAGGGTCGCGGGCGTAGGCGCTCAGCAGGCGGTCGGCGTGAGCGCCCTGCAGGTAGCGCTTCACGCCCTTCGGGCAGAGCATGCCGGTGTTGAACGGGAACTCCATCCACGGCTCGAAACCGATGACGCGGTTGTCCTTCACTTTGAGCTGGATGCCGCACTGCTGGCCGCAGAAACAGCAGTGGGTTTTGACCAGTCGATCGGGATCGACGCCGGGATCCAGGCGCTCGCCGCCGGAGAAGGCGAGGTGCGGCCCGAACTGCCGGATCGTATCGAGACTGTCACTCGCAATGGTCATGGTGCAAGGTCTCGTGGACTCGCTGCGTCACTCCTGACATCAATGCGCGTGGGCAGGCTCTGCGTTGACGTCGTGCGATTCTTTCTCCGCGCTGCCGTGATGATCGCCCGCCCCCGAGGCGGCCGCGTGGAGCGCTTCGACGTAATGCACGAACGTCACGTACGCCTTCACGAATGCCCGGCCTGCCGCGACGTTGTGATCCTGGTGCGGTGCGGCCCGATGGACGGCTTGAAAGCGCTGCCGAATGCCGTTGGCCACGGCGCCGGTTACCGCCTTCACCAGCTTCTCCTCTGAGCCGCTCTCGATCGCGGCGTCGGCGAGCTGGATGACGGGTTCGACGGTTCCGGCAGGCTTAAGGCCGGTGTAAGGCGCCCCTTCGCCCGCGCGGTGCACACGCACAAGCGTCTCGAGGAAGAACTGGTCGGCCACGTCGCGCACGTCCTTGTCCTTGGCGCGGATCTTGAGGACGCGGTCAAACGCGGCACGGAGCTCGGGCTCGTCCTCCGCGCGGACCCACTTGAGCGCGGGAGTCAGATCACCTGTTTCGAGCGCGAGCTGGCCGGCCTTCACCACGGGCCCGTCCATCGTGTCACAGTGCCCCCGCGCGACGCGCGCCGTCAGCAGAGTCATCGAGATCCCGACAGCAGCCACTGTGCACACCACCCTGATTCGCATGGTGATTCTCCTCTGTCTCGTATGCTCGTTTCCGGCGACGCCGCCGGGATTTCACCAGCCCGGCTGCTCTGGATGCGGACCCCGGGTCAAACGGCCCTGGGCCAGCGCCAGCATCGCGCGGCGGCAGCGCGGGCAGACCCACTGGTAGTGCGACTTTGTGTCCAGAACGGTTTCGTGGCCGATCGGTTGACCGTTCCCGCGTACCGGCGGAAGTTCGTAGCGGTAACCGAGCTGCCGTTCGACCGCGATCAGATCCTCCACGTGCATGCGCGACGCGAACGGCTGGCCGCAGCGCCGGCATTCGGCCTGTTCGCGCTCGGCGCCGAATGTCTTGTAGAAAGACACGCCGATCTGCGCCGGTCGCTGGAAGATGTGGAAAAACTTCCCGAAGGGCAGCCACAGCAGCGTGAAGATCACGGTGATCGCGTGCAGGATCGCCAGGAAGTCGTAGGCGTAGCCCTTCAGCCAGGTGTAGCTCGCGGTGAGCATGAGGCCGGTCACGCTGATCGCGAACAGCAGGATGAGCGGCAGGAAGTCCTCCCCGAACTGCTGCAGGACGGCGGCGCCGTGGTCGCGCATTCGCCGGCGCATCGCGAGCATCACCCCGGCGATCACGAGGAACGACGCCCAGACGAGCCCGTGGAAAATGAGGAATCCCAGCCACGATTCAATGGGAAAGGCGATCGTCGGAAAGCCAAAGACATAGACGCGGTACCAGTCGAAGCTGTCCGGCAGCGTCTGGAAATGAATCCATCCAAAGACGAGCGGGAACGTGATGGCAGCCGCGATGACGCAACCCCACATGATCAGCCAGTGGGCTGCCCAGCGCTCGGGTCCGCGGCGCCAGATGAAGTTGTTGACGGCGAAGGCGGCCAGGAATCGCCGGAAGAAGTCGCGCAGATGCCGGAACCGATGACCCCGCGCGAGGAAGACTTGCCACCCGCGTCGCCAGTAGAGCCGCGTGGGCGGGCGCTGCAGCCACATGGCGTAGCGGTAGACGATGGCGAAGGTGGCGAAGAGCGTTGCAAAGGTGTACGCCACCAGCGCCGCGTCGAAGTGCTGGAGGTTGCGCGACCCGAGCACGATGAGGCCGGCCAGCGCCGCGGCGGCGGCGAGACCCGACAGAGAGGCCCTGATGACGTGCCGATGCGCGTTCATGGAGTCTCCAGCCTCATCGCAAGCATAATCTCACAGATATGGATGTCAATATCCGGATATCCTAATTGTCTGGCGTGCTCCCTTTCGCTGTGCGCAGGTCCCCGGCCGGTCACGCCTTACTGGGAAGTGAATCCAAGGTGCTGTATAGCCGCTGGTGTGGCGCACGACCGTCGTCCGAAGCGCCAATGCCTCGCCCAATCCTACCCCGGCGCACAGCGCACAGGAAGCGAGGGAGCTGAGATCGTGACATGGTCACGCCGCTCGTAACGAGGGGACGAGGAGCGGTGGTGCAGCGACCGCGCGCTTCAGCCCGCGCGGTCCCTCGAATCTGCAAGCGCCCCACCACATTGACGGCACGCCTGGTCAGGCGCTGCCGGTGAGGACTCGGCGGAGACCGACTTCGATCCAGGCTGGGTCGATGGTGTCGTAGAGGCGGGCCTGGCCGATCGCGTCGGCGAGGACGAAGCGGATCTGCCCGGCGGCAGCCTTCTTGTCCGCCTGCATGAGGGACATCAACTCGCTTTCGGCGCCGGCGAGGGGGGCAATGACGGGGAGACCGAGTTGCGCGAGCAGGATGATGATCCGTTCGGCCGACGCGCGGTCGAGGTGGCCGGAAACGACGCTCATCTCGCTGGCCGCGACCATCCCTGTCGCGACGGCCTCGCCGTGACGCCAGGGATCGCCGCGCCGGGCCATGGCGGTTTCAACCGCGTGGCCGACGGTGTGGCCGAAATTCAGCAGGGCGCGCAGCCCGGTGGTTTCACGCTCGTCGCGGGCGACGACGTCGGCCTTGATCTGCACGTTGCGCTCGAGGAGGTGCGCGAGGGCAGCCGGGTCGTGGGCGAGAATCGCGCTGACGTTTTGCTCGTGCCAGTCGAAGAATGCGGCGTCGCGGATGACGGCGTGCTTGACGCTCTCGGCGAGGCCGGCCACGAAGTCGCGCGGGGTGAGCGTTCGCAGTGTGTCCGTGTCGATCAGCACGAACAGCGGCTGGTAGAACGCGCCGACCATGTTCTTACCGCTCGCGTGATTGACGCCGGTTTTCCCACCGACGCTCGAATCCACGTCGGCCTCCACCGTCGTCGGCACCTGGGCGAAGGGCACGCCGCGCAGCCAGGTCGCGGCTGCAAAGCCGGTGAGGTCGCCCACCACGCCGCCCCCGAGGGCGACGAGGGGCGAGTTGCGGTCGATCTTCGCCGAGGCGAGCGCGTCGTAGACGCGGGCGAGGCGCTCGAGCGACTTGCTCTCCTCGCCGGCGGGGACGGTGATGACGGATGCGGCAAAGCCTGCGGCCTGCAGTGAGGCGAGGGCGCGCTCCGCGTAGAGCGGTCCGACGTTGGTGTCGGTGACGATCGCGGCGCGGGTCGCGCGATTGCGCTCCCGGAGGCGGGCTCCGAGCGTCGCCAGATTGCCGGACCCGATGTGGATTGGGTACGGGTGCGGCTGAACCTCCACAGGGACGATGCGTTCGGCGGGCGAGCTCATGCGGGCATGATAGTGAAAGCCGGGGCAGGCATCACGCGCCGGGCGGACGAATGAGGGCGCCGCACTCCGGGCAGCGGTCGCCGGGCAGGTTTGCGAGGTTGTAGCCGCACTTCAGACACATGGGCAGGCGCTGTCTGCGCGCGACTTCTTCCAGGTAGATCAGGAGCTGGCCGCGGAGGCGGATGAGGAGGAACTGGTACGTGGCCAACGCGAAGAGCGGTAACAGGATCAGTGGAGACAGGAAGAGCGCGGGCCCCATGCGAACGTCGATCAGCAAGAACAGGACGAGGAGGGTGCCGAACAGCCCGGCCAGGATCGAGAACCCGAGCAACCTGGCCGTGACTGCGCGGGACTTGACCCGGCGGAGCACCTCCGCACGCTGCGTCTCCGACAGGTGCTCGAGTTCCGGGAACTGGTCGATGCTCCAATACATGAACGGCGGCATTATATCGCACGGGCTCGGCTGCCGGTCTGAAGATGCACGAGGATCGTGCGCTCGCGAGGGGCGGGTTTGCCGGGCCGGCCACGCAGCCGCTATAACGACGGGTACCCCAGCCGCGCGAGTGGCGGAACTGGCAGACGCGCAGGTTTTAGGAGCCTGTGCCGCAAGGCGTGTGGGTTCGAGTCCCACCTCGCGCATACCCTGGGAACACGTGGCTTACGAACATCGAGGAGGGCTGGCCACCCGGGTCTCATTCACGCGGCCCTTCAGGGACGGGTCTGAGCACACGCCGGTGACCGCTCTGGAGCTCCCACTCTACTGCTGCCACTGCAGAAGAACTGCCGGTGTGCTGGTCTGCCTGAAGCTCAGCCGTTGCGCGGACCGCACCATCGCACCTGCGGCGCGCTCATTGGGTGACTCGCATCGCAAGCGTGGGAGTAGCTCTGCAGCATGGTAGTGGGCTGCACGGCCCTTCTTGGAGCGGCGCGAGTTTTTATTGAATTTTTTCTGTTAATTCTTGATAAAGCTAAATCAGAGTGTACTCTGGTTGTTGATACGCCACGGCCTACTCGCCTTGAGATCGTACAGCACCTCGGAGATGCCTCGTGGTGGGCGGGAAACTGGTTTCGGCGGCTACGGTGATACTCTTAGCAGCGGCGTATGCTTCTGGAGGAATGGTTGGACTGCGGCCAGCGGGCTTGGTGCATGTCATGGATGGTGAGACGGAGGCCCCTCATACTTGCCCAAAGCCCGTCGATACAGCTGATTGTGCTCAGGCAACGATGCTACCCGCCGACTTCGACCCCACAGACAAGGTGCCCAGTGACCTTGTCGCCGCCGGCCGCATCGTGGCGTCCATTGAACATCCGCTGAGGTTTGGGCTTACCGGGCTGGTGAGCGACGCCGAGGCCGCACCGGTCGTGCGTGAAATCCCGGCACCTCCCGGTGGCGCAACGCTGGTGATGTCTGGCTTGCTGATGGTGGGTGCTTGGGAATTGCTGCGATCCGTACGGAATTCAATTGGCCGCCCGTGCGGATGGTATCAGGACGCGCGTGCTGGGCAGGGGTACGATGCCCTTACTGTTGATGATCAGCCCTGCGAGCCCAAGCACATCTTCGTCCTCGAAACTCTGTCGGCGAGTGTCGACGCCCGCGCAATCCCGCACAATGGGTGGTCTGGAATCCCGCCCCGAGTACAGCCTCGACGATTCATCCCCACAGTAGCGCCACGCGGGCCGCCGGCGCATGGCGCATGGGCTCGTTCACTCTTAATTAAGTTATCTCACATAACCTTTGGCGCGCAAACCTTCAGACACTTTGAACCCCTGCAGGTTGTCCGCTATTGATTAAGGCGGAGACGTGGTCGGAGAGGATGGAAGGAGTGTAGCGGATGAGAAGCAAATGCTCTTCAATTCTTTGGCCCCTTATCGTGGTAGCTTGCTGTTGCTCAACAGTAAGCGCTTCGATCGATTACCAATACCAAGCTGGCTCGTACTCCTGGAGGCATAGTGTAAGCGCAAGATCTGGTTCAAGCTCTCTGCAGTCAGACGATAGTCTTGTGAATATATCCGAGCCGCCGCCTTTCGACGGGAGGCACGCATCTTATGGCGACCCTTCTATGTCGAACGCACACGCGACGGCGGCGTTTGGTGCCACCAGCATCAGCGAGACGTTCTCTGGATACAAAGACTCGCTCCTCCAAAGCTATGCGTTTGAAGGAGCGCCCAACAATTTCGTGAGATTCCGGGTTACGGAGGATACCGACTACACTCTAAGCGGGTTATTCAGTGTTACTGGTGTGCCGGGTACCGCCACCCTTTCCTTGTATCTTCGGGATATGTCTGATGGGTCGTACGAATTCCGTCAGCTGTACTCGAAGTCCAATCTGACTGATTCACTGGCGATCTCCCTTGGCACCAAGCTGGAAGATGGGGGCATAGAAACTTTAGAAGGGTCTCCAAGTGGGACTTTACTCTCTGACCGGTACTATATGTTGGTTTGGACATTTCGCTCGATAAATCTCGTGTCTGGGGCCGGGGGATCTGCCAATCTCTCTGGCCAATGGGCTCTGACCATTCCCTCCGGTACTGTTGTCCCGGCGCCCCCGGCGGCGTTTCTTGTGGTCTTAGGACTGGGGCTTGTCCGTGCAATTCACAGGCGCCTGAAATAGCAATAGTAGCGGTCGAATCCAACCATAGGGCCCAGTAAGGGAATGCCCCCCTTCTGGGCTCGACTTTTTGGACGGGGCCGACGACGGCGTACCAGAAAACGATGCCAGACGAGCGGAACCGAAATCGCCGCTTGGGCTCAACGTCAGTGGGTGACGATCAGGCGGTTTGCGGCAGCTCTTTTTCTGCAACTGCCGACTGCGGGATATACGTGAACTGCCCGGGGTGCGCACGCGTGCTGTCGCGCCGTTGCGCGATGGTTGGGGGCCGTGCAACCCACGCTGACACTCGACGGACGGGGCGAGAGGGAGAACGCAGGGGCCGAACTCCCTGCGGCTCAGCTCCTCGGCCCGCCATCTGCTCCATCGCGGGAGTGTCCGGGGCTGTGATTAGGAGTCGCGCCTGCGGATCGCGAGCCGGCTCAGGTATCCAGCCCGGCACGCTTGCCCAGCTTCCGGAGAGCATCGACAGCGCTGCCACCCCGACTCCAGCCTTGGATCACGCGGCCGGTCTCGGCATGCCGAGCGACAAATGTGAAGTTCACCCGGCCACCGGGCCTGAGGTAAGCGTGGGCGGCCACCGTACAACCCGCCTGCGCAAGCGCTCGGATGACGTGGTGCTGCGGATCGATCATGGAACCTCCTCGCGCGTACGCGCGTACGCTCGCACGGGCGCGTCGGTCGCCGTTGCGGGAGCTGCGACTGCTATCTCGGCCTCAGGTCCCGGCCCTTGTCCTTCGTCCGGCGTCCCCGACATGAGCTCTGCCGCCGGCCCCGGCGATTGGACGCCTGCTCTGGCACGCAGCAGATCGCCCAGTTCCTCCAGGCAATCGATGCCCACATTGTCGTTCGAATACAGGCATGCCATGCCCGGCGGATCGGGTCCTCCGGGTCCGGTGCGTTGAGGTACTTGCGTGGCACGGCTACGAAGAGGTCGCCCGAAAGGAGCAGCGCTCGCTCCTCGAACTCGGATACTCTGGCCGCCATCGCTCTGGGCCTTCCTGCCATACGGTGAACCTCCAGCTGGTCCGGTCGAATGGACCGGGGGTATACATGTAGACGGACACGAGATAACCTCGAGGGACCCGCGGAATGAGGGGTGGGCGTCTGGTTAATTAAGATTCCTTAACGAGAATGGGAGCCGTCAGAGCGTCGTTTTTACGTTACGCTTCGTTACACCACAACGCGCCTCAACATCCGTTGCGTGCGGCGGCGCGTGTTGCGTACCCACCCCAGGCGAAACCGGCACGGCCGGCCCGGTTTGCCGCCGGAGGAGCCGATGAACGGACCCGCATCGGACAGGGAGCGCCGGCGACCGGTGTGGGAGGCGGTCTCCGAGCTGTTCCTCGATACCGAACTGCAGGAACAGGACTTCACGCGCATCGCACACGTGATGGTTGCGTCCGGCTACAGCGATCAGGAGCTGGAATGGGTCCTGGACTGCGAAGTGCTGCCGGTCTGCCTTCCCAACCTGCTCTCTCCGGCCGGTGAGTGGCAGTCCTTCGACGTGGACTGGCTGGAGCGCGGTATCCTCGCACAAGAGCAGAAGCGGTCGATGCCAGCGCGTCTCTGGGGACGGTGGCGATCCCTGCTCTATCGGCGGTACATCCGGCGAGACTGGGACCGCGTCATGGGATTCGTCCGGGCGGAGCGGCAGAAGGGTTAGGGTCCGTCATCAGCCGAAGCGTCCGCGGGGTGTCCGTCGCTCTGACAACCCCAGACACAACGGAACGCATCTGAATCCGCAAAACACCTCGTTCGCTCGATTACCGCTTCGTGATTTCACACCCGGGGTCGCCCTCGGTTGTTCGCCCGGAACTCCGCCGGTCTGCGGCGGCGCCTCAGGAACGCCCGCGGGTTCCACAAAATAAAAGAAGCCGCACGCGACGAGGCGCCGACGTGGGGGAATAATCAACGTGCTCCGTCCCATAGTGTTCGGAAGGTCAGGGCAAACGTTCATCGGAGGAGAGTGATGTCGAAGAAGCTGTTCGCGTTGGCGATTCTCAGCCTGGGGGCGCCCGGCTACGCGGGTCTTACGGTTAACTATGACGCGGGAACAACTTACGTCACCACCGCATTGTCAGGAATGGTCACCCGGGGCAGCATGATGGACGGGATGCTGGTGACCGCGTTCTTCGTGAACGGCACCCAGGAGCAGCGGGTCTGGACCGACGCAGGGGCGTCTTCCGGCGGAGTGACTGGCACGGGATGGTGGCTCGCGCAGGGTGGCGACACATACTTGTCCGAGTGGGAGCTGGGGACCCAGGCCGGGGTGAGTCTGAGCCGTGTTCTGATTGATGCAGGCGCTGGCGACACAGTACTGGACACACGGTTTGACGGCCAGGAAGGTACGACCGGCTCCGGACACGGATGGACTTTCGAGGTCACCGCCGGGCTTACCTCGACGGATGAACTCGTGGTGACATATCGCGACCTCGTGGCCGTGGGGGGGGCCGGCGCAAGTCCGGTGGGCGACCTGTACCGGCAGCTGGACATCGCCTTTCTGAATTCCGGCGGATGGGGCAGTGGGCGTTCCTTCCAGTTCCGGGCGGACACAGACAATCTGCGGCACGCGGGAGACCTGGTGGCGGTGCCTGCTCCGGGTGCGGCGCTGCTGTGCCTGGTCGGGCTGGGGCTGGCCGGCAAGTCCCGGCGGACGCTGACGGCCCGCTGACGGCAGCTGCCGGCGAACTGGGGAAACCCTGCGACGGAGGGTCTGCTCTCTGTGTGGGCGCTCCGCATCCCCGCGCCAGAGGACATACGACCAACGAACGTGCGGGCCGGTTTTCTTGTCCCCGGTGGGCTGCGCCGTTAAATAGTCCGCATGTTCTATCTTCTGGGGCGCGGCCTCGCCCGGCATCCCGTGCCTTTCATCCTGGTCTGGGTGGTGCTGCTTGCGGGGGCGGCGACGGTCAGGGTGGTGCTGCCTCCGCACGTGGAGGGTGAGGTCGGGTCATTCCTGCCGCCGGGCTCGCCGCACAACATCTCGAGCGACATCATCAAGGAGGCGCTGCCGCGGGCGTGGTCGAACAGCACGCTGGTGGTGGTCACGCACCGCAAGGGGGGCCTCGCGCCCGAGGACTTCGACTTTCTCGACACGGCGGGCGCCGAAGCCGGGCGAACGCTCAACGCCCCCTATCTGTCGCCGAAGGTGCCGTTCCTGCGCGAGCGGCTCGTCAGCCGCGACCGTGAGGCCGCGCTGATGGTCATCAACCTGCCCTCCAACTTCATCAGCGAGGGAACGATCCACGCGGTCGACGCGGTCGACAAGATCATCCGGCGGGATCCGCCCGCCGGGCTGACGCTCGAAATAACCGGGACCGCCGGCATCGGGCATGATTACTTCCTGGCGACTCAGAAGGCGGTGGATCGTACCACGTGGGTGACGGTGATTGCGGTGCTGGCGATCCTGGTGATTGTGTACCGCTCGCCGATCGGAGCGCTGGTGCCGCTCGTGTCGATCGGGGCGAGCGTGTACGTTGCGTTCGTCGTGCTGGCGCTGCTCTCACGCCTCGGGTGGGGCGTTTCGGCGATGGAGCGGATCTTCTGCGTCGTCCTGATGTTCGGGGCGGGCGTGGATTACGCGCTGTTCTGGATTGCGCGATACCGGGAAGGCCTGGCCGAGCAGGCGGGGGGGCGCGGAGCGCCGCCGCAAAGGATTGCGGGGGAAGGGGTGCGAGATAGGAATCTCGCACCAGCGACGGGCGCCGCTCGGCCGGACAGCACGGCGGATGTGGGGCGCGGGAGTTTCGTACCAGCGGAAGTGTCCCCACCAGTGGTGGCGACGCATCGGAACCCGCGTTCCGCGGCGGCGTTTACTGCCATGCGTGAGGCGGGGCCGGCCATCCTGGCGAGTGCGGCCACCACGATCTGCGGCCTGACCACGATGCTGGCGGCAGACCTGGTGCCGTCGCGGAACGCAGGACGGGTGCTGGCGGTGGCGCTGACGATCGCGCTCCTGGCGGCGCTCACGCTCGCGCCGGCGCTGGCGCGGTGGCTGGGGCAGTGGCTGTTCTGGCCCATGGGCGTGCAGCGGGAAGGGGGCCTGGGGCAGCGGATACTGTGGCCGTGGCTGGCGCGGAAGGTCGCGCACCACCCGCGTCCGGTACTGTTTGCGGGAACAGCACTCCTGACAGTTTTCGCGGTGGCGTCGCTGCAGTATCCGCCGCGATTCGACGCGCTGCAGGAACTGCCGCCGGATACGTCCTCCGCACGGGGATTCGAGATCGCGAAGGCGCATTTCGAGCCCGGCCAGCTCTACCCGAACTACATCCTCGCGGTGTACGCGCCGGGCGAGCGACCGAAGGACATGACCGCCGCCAGCCGCGCGATCACGCAGACGATCGCCGCCCATCCAGCGGTATCCGACGTCTACTCGCTCGATCGACCGCTGGGCAGGTCCGCGAACCGGCTGCTCGGCCAGCTCGTTTCGTCCCTCGCCGGCACGCTGTACGAGGGCACGACGAAATCCGGGCAGACGGTGCTTCGCTTCGAGCTGCTGATGGGGCCCCGCGCGCCCGGCGGTCCGGCGTATATGCCATTCTCACCAGAAGCAATCACGGCGTTCGAGGAGATTTCCGCGAGCGTGCGGCGGGCGATCGCGCAGGAGCACCAGGGGGCGGCGCCGCAGATCATGCTGGCGGGACCTACGAGCTACATCATCGGCGTGAAGTCGGTGGTCGGGGCAGACCAGCGGCGCGTGATGGTTCTCGCGACGCTGGTGATCACGGTCATCGTGTTCGTGATGGTGCGCGACGCCGGCCTGACCGTGTTCATGATTCTCTCGACCTGGTTGACGTACGGGGCGACGATTACGCTCACCAACCTGTTCCTCGTGCACGTGATGGGGCTGGGTGGGCTGGACTGGAAAGTCCGCCTGATCCTGTTTGTCATCGTGGTGGCGGTCGGCCAGGACTACAACATCTTCCTGGTGTCGCGCCTGGTGCGGCGGGGCCTGCGTGTCGAGGAAGATCCGGCGGAGCGCGAGGAGCGGGTGCGCGAGGCGATCGTTCGCACGGGCTCAGTCATCAGCAGCTGCGGGTTGATCATGGCGGCTACGCTGGGATCGCTCTGGGCCGGCGGGCTGTCGCTGCTGCGGCAACTGGGGTTCGCCCTGGCGCTGGGAATCCTGATCGATACGTTTTTTGTGCGGCCGCTGCTGATCCCCGGGTTCTACCTTGCCTTCGGGCGCCGGGGTCGGCATGCCGAGTAGCACCGTCAGAGGGATGGTGCACCCCCGCGCCGGGGCGGCGGCGTTGACGGAGAGGGGCAGATCGGATTTGACTTTACTTCGCAGCAGGTCTGGAGTTGAATGATACAGCCGGAGGCACCCCCCGCCTCGGCAGGCATTCCCGAAGGAGACTGGTATGCACGCACGCTTCCGAGCGGTCTGGACCGCGCTGGCGATCGCGGTGGTGTGGCAATCGGCCGCCTGGGGCGTTGTCACGACGATCGATGGAACGGTGACCGCACGAATCCAGGAGTTCTCCGGATCCGAGCCGCTGAACTCCGACGAGGCGTTCAAGGATTTCCTCGATACGACGCAAACCCTGCCGCTGGTGGCGGAGGCCACGCTCGCCCGGCACGATGAGAGCGCCAGCAGCGTACCGGAGAGCGGCGGGGCTGCGGGAACGGCCATGGCGATTCTGAGCGACCCGCGGCTGGCGGTGGACCCCAACCCGGAGGAGCTGGCGATCGACATCTGTGCCTTCACGACCCTGTCGTCGGTATCCCACCAGGGTTCCGCCGAAGTCACCGAGACGCGGAGCGTGGTCTTCACGTCGAGCGACATCGGGGCCGAGGCTGGTGCGCCGCTGATCGTGCAGAGCGAGTTTTTCCTCGACGGAATTGTGGTGATCTGGGCGAAGGAAGCCCACAGTATCGGTGCGACGCAGGCATCCATGTCGCTGTCCGTGGCGCAGACCCGTGCCGGCGACGCGTCACCGGCGGAGGTGCTCTCCGCGACGCTGAACCTGGCCGCCGCGTCTGAGGGCAACCCGGCCCTGACGGTGGAAGGGGCCCTGACGGCGGAGAACGTGTCGGTGATCGATCTTACGGGCCAGGTGGCGGGCTTCGAGGCCGTCTACGTGGTGGTACTGCCGGATCTGGCAATTCCATATACCTATGGATCAGCCGTCGAGGAGCCGTTTACCCTCCAGGCGGTGCTGGACGGCGCGATGACGAATCAGCCGGGCACCGGGGCGGCGGTGATACTCGGGTCGACGCTGACGGAGCTCGGGAACGTGGTCTCGCAGGCGGGCAGCCCGGAGATGGCGCTGGCTCTCAAGCAGGCGCTGCTCACGGCGATGTCGTCCGGGCCCGCCCCGGCCAAACCCCTGGTCAGCAGCGGCGAAGGAACCCTGGTGACGGTGAATCGGCCCGTGGGGGGCCTGCTGGGGGCGCTGCAGGGGTGCGGAGCGGTCGGGGCGGAGATGGCGCTCCTGCCGTTGCTGATGGCTACAATGGCGCTGATCGCGCGGCGACGGTGAGCCGCGCCCCGATTGTGTGCGTCATGGAAGTTCCGCGGCTCCTCGCCATCGATCACGTCCGACTGCTCGCCTCCCCGGAGACGGTGGAGAGTCTCGATCTGTTCTACGTCGAGCAGATCGGCTTTGAGCGCTTGCGGAGCCCCGAGCCCGAGTTGATCATCTACCGCGGGTATCCGCGGAGCGGTCCGCGGCTCCAGATCCGGCTGGTCGACGATCCGGGACAGGAGCGAGGCCGGCGTCAGGCGGTGATCCAGGTCGCGTCACTGGCCGGTCTGATCGAGCTGCTGGACGAGGAGCGACGCAATTATTCGCTCGTTCAGGGGTTCTCATATTACGAGCGGCGCCTGCTGCTCGAGGACCCGGCGGGCAACCGGGTCGAACTGGTGGAATCGCACGCATTTTGATCTAAATGGTTGTGTTTATACAAGTTAAGAAAAGAACCCGTATTGCGAGTCGATGGGGTGAATACGGGGGCTGCGAGAGACGTGACACTTTCTTGTCGACAAGCTATACTACTGGTGCCGAGACTCCATAGAGCGGCGTCTTCCAAGACCGAGATGCCCTCTCTTCAGGCGTCACGTCCAGCGCTCGTCGTACAACATCGACTCCGCTGAGAATCGGTTTCCTGAAGATATGCATTATTCGTTGCCGGCCGACAGGTCGTGCACGAGGCATCGCGGCCAGGTGGCACGCTCACTGGTGACGAGAAGCTACCCGCGTGGCGGCCGGCAGCCGGGGGCGACATGGCAGCTTCGGCAACATCCCGCAAGCCAATCATCGGCCTGGCCGGCGGGATTGGATCCGGCAAGACGACAGTCGCGGGCATCCTCGCGGAACTGGGTGCGGCCGTAATTTCATCCGACGCCCTCAACCGCGAAGAACTCGCAGCCCCCGAGGTGGTGGATCGCCTGTGCGAATGGTTCGGCGAGTCGATCCGCGGCGCCGACGGGCGTGTGAACCGGGCGGTGCTCCGCCGCCTGATCGCCGACGACCGGGAAGCACGGGCGCAGATGGAATCCCTTCTGCACCCGCGCGTGGAAGAGAGACGACGCCGGATCATGGCGGAGGTGTCCGCCGACCCACGGGTGCGGGCAATTGTCTGGGACTCCCCGCTGCTCTACGAAACGGGGCTGGACGCCCGTTGCGATCGTGTGATTTTCGTCGAGGCCGATGACGCGGTGCGCGCCGCGCGGGTGCGGGAACGGGGCTGGTCGCCGGCCGACCTCAAAGCGTTTGAGGCGGCACAGAAACCACTTGATTTTAAGAGGACAAGCGCCGATCATACGGTAGTGAACAACTCCGATGTTGTCGCTCTCCGCCGTCAGGTGGAGGAGATCTTTTCCCGAATACTCTCCGGTGCTTAAGATACCCGTGGGGTCCCCGACGATATCGGCCGCACAAGAGCCGGCGTAAACGCGATTCGTTTCCGACAGTACACACACTTGCGAGATCCCTATCTTCGATCTCGATCTGCATCATTCGTAGGAGGAGTGCATTAGATGGCCAAGGCCAGTGACAAATCCAAGAGCCAGACACCGCGCAACGGCGGGCGCAAGAGAACAGCCAAGCCCGCGCCTGAGGAGGTCAGCGAGTCGCCGGTCGCGGTGGCAAACGATAACGTCGAGGAGCCTGCCGTGGACACCGAACAGTCGGCCATCGATGCGGAAACCCACGCCAAGTACGAAGAGGTCAAGCGGGGCGACCTGCACATCAAGGATCTCCAGAAGCTCGACGTGCACGCCCTGCACGACATCGCCAAGCAGGAGGGCCTGGCCGAGTACACGGGCCTGACCAAGGCGGAGTTGATCTTCAAGATCCTCAAGGAGCGGATCCGCCAGAACGGCCTCATGTACGGCGAGGGCGTCCTCGAGATCCTGCCGGACGGCTTCGGCTTCCTGCGGAACCCCGAGTACAACTACCTGCCGTGCCCCGACGACATCTACGTGAGCCCCTCGCAGATCCGGCGGTTCGGTCTGCGGACGGGCCACATCGTGGCCGGCCAGATCCGCCCGCCGAAGGAGAGCGAGCGATACTTCGCGCTGCTCCGCGTTGAGGCGATCAACTTCGAGGATCCCGAGCGGGTCACTGAAAAGACGAACTTCGAGGACCTGACGCCGCTGCACCCGGGCCCCAAGGACCCGCACTCGCCGCGGCTGGGCGTCGACGGCCGACTCCGTCTCGAGACGTCGCCGGACGAGATCAACATGCGGATCGTGGACCTGGTGACGCCGATCGGCAAAGGCCAGCGCATGCTGATCGTGGCCCCGCCCCGCACCGGCAAGACCGTGCTGCTCCAGAAGATGGCCAACGCCATCTCGATCAACGACCCGCAGGCGTACGTGATCATCCTGCTCATTGACGAGCGGCCCGAGGAAGTGACCGAGATGCAGCGGGCCACCAAGGCCGAGGTCATCTCCTCGACGTTCGACGAGCCCGCCAGCCGTCACGTGCAGGTGGCGGAGATGGTCATCGAAAAGGCCAAGCGGATGGTCGAGTACGGCCATGACGTGGTGATCCTGCTCGACTCGATCACCCGTCTGGCCCGCGCGTACAACACCGAAGTACCGCACTCGGGCAAAATCCTGACCGGTGGTGTGGACGCCAACGCCCTGCAGAAGCCCAAGCGGTTCTTCGGTGCGGCCCGTAATATCGAGGAAGGCGGCTCGCTCACGATCATCGGCACGGCCCTGGTGGACACCGGCTCGAAGATGGACGAAGTCATCTTCGAGGAGTTCAAAGGCACGGGTAACAGCGAACTGCACCTGGATCGTCGCCTGGTGGATCGGCGCGTCTGGCCGGCCATTGACATCGCGGCGTCGGGCACCCGCAAGGAAGAGCTGCTGCTCGCCCCGGAGGAGCTGGAGCTGGTTTACAAGCTCCGCCGCGTGCTGAGCGACATGAATGTTGTCGAGAGCATCGAACTGCTCCGGAGCCGGCTGCAGAAGGTCCGCACGAATGCGGAATTCCTGATGACGATGAACCTGTAAGGTGCGTGACGACGCCGCGTCTGCGGCGTCGGCTCTGCGGCCAGGTATCAGCGAGTTATCGGCCCGGCGCGTCGAAACAGTCGGCGCGCCGGGCTGTTTCCTTGCGCGGCTATCGCGGGCGACTACGTCGCCGGCGCTTGGGGGGAGCTCCGATTACATCAACTCATCGGCAGACCTGTTGATCCGGTCTTGTCTGGACGCTGAAACGCCGCAGCTCCCGTCCCCAGCACAAGATGAATTGCTCCGCTTCACGTTCTCCACGACTGCTGAGAAGCAATTCGTTGACTTTGAAAATGGGCAATCCTAGAAACTGATGGTCGCATGACGCGGTCGTACGTCAGGCACGACGCGGTTCTCGACCGGCAACTCGGCCTGGATCCACGATTTCCCGTCGCCCAACATGGCATTGACGCTGGCAGGCGTTCCTAACTCCCTCCAGGAGAACGGCTTGCTGAGAGATGCTCTGTAGTGGGCCAGGGACAGGCGGAGCGCGTCGGGAGCAGGCAGGCACGGTCGGAGGCGTCGGCCATCGGCATGCAGCTCCTGCGCCGGCGTGTCGGACCAGTCGCACCGATCCGGATTTGAAGGATGTAAGGCAGGGCTGTTAGGGAGATTTTTCCATGGCAGAGAAAACGCAGGACAAGGGTCGTCGGGACGATGCGTCGGGCGGCGGCCGACCTGAGAAATCAAACCGCGGTTTTGCGGGGATGGATGCAAAGCGTCAGCGGGAAATCGCGAGCGAAGGGGGCCGGGCAGCCCACGCACAGGGGCGCGCCCACGAATTCACCTCCGAGGAGGCCCGGGAGGCCGGTCGTAAAGGCGGTATGGCATCCGGCGGCAGCCGCCGGGCACGGGCACGGGCGCGGGCCGAGGCCCTGGCTCAGCAGCAGCCACAGCAGCAGCAGCCAGCCCAGGGACACACCACGGCAGAGAGCCGACCGGACGAAATGGAACGAGAAAATCAGGAAGATCGCGAAGACCGGAACATCTAGCGGGTGCCGCTGAGGCATCCGGGACCCTGGGCGCAGACCTCCGCGTCGAGCGCCGGGGTGATGCGGCAATGAGGCGGGCCATCCAGGACCCGCCTCATTGCATTGATGGCGATACGTATCGCGGGTGGACCATGCAGTTCGAGAACGGGGCAACCCGATCGTCGTGGATGGCAACGGCTGAAGAGCCGCCGAGCGGGCGGATCGATCAGGATGTGCGGGCCGACGTCTGCATCATCGGCGCGGGCATCGCCGGGGTGACGACCGCCTGGATGCTGGCGCAGGAGGGCCGCCGTGTCGTGTTGCTCGATGACGGCCCGGTCGGCGGAGGGGAGACGGGGCGTACCACTGCGCACCTCTCGAACGCGATCGACGACCGCTACACCGAGCTCGAGCGCATCCATGGCGTCGAGGGAGCGCGGATCGCGGCGGAGAGCCATGGCGCGGCCATTGACCGCATCGGCCAGATCGCCTCCGAACTGGGGATCGACTGCGCGTACGAGCGGCTCGACGGTTATCTGTTCGCGCCGCCGGGCGAGTCGCCGTGGATTCTCGACGAGGAGCGTGACGCGGCCCGCCGTGCCGGCCTGGCGGACGTCGAACTCGTCGAGCGCGCCCCGATCGAGGCGTTCCACACCGGTCCGGCGCTGCGCTTTCCGCGGCAGGCTCAGTTTCACCCCCTCCGGTATCTGGCCGCACTGACACGGGAGATCCAGAAGGCGGGCGGGCGGGTGTTCACGCACACGCGGGCGCGCCGGGTCGAAGGCGGCCCGGATGCCCGAGTCGAGACGGAACCGGGGCCGGTCGTACGCGCGGAGGCCGTCGTTGTCGCGACGAACACGCCGATGAACGATCAGTTCATCATCCACAGCAAACAGGCGCCATACCGCACGTTTGCCATCGCGGCGCGCGTGCCGCGGGGATCAGCGACACGCGCACTGTACTGGGATACGCCGGATCCGTACCACTATGTGCGGCTGCAGGTGGCGACGGGCAACGAGCCGGACGACCTGCTGATTGTCGGCGGCGAGGACCACAAGACCGGGCACGCGGACGATGCGGACGAGCGGTTCCGACGGCTCGAGAGCTGGGCCCGCGAGCGGTGGCCGGTGATGCGCGACGTGGCATACCGCTGGTCTGGCCAGGTGATGGAGACGATGGACGGCCTGGCGTACATCGGGCACAACCCGAACGACAAGCCGAACGTGTACATCGCGACGGGCGATTCGGGGCACGGGATGACCCATGGTACGATCGCGGGGATCCTGCTGACGGACCTGATCATGGGTCGCGAGAACCCGTGGGCGGCGGTGTACGACCCTGCGAGAAAGCGGCTGCGAGCAGCAGGAGATTACCTCCGAGAGAATCTGGACGTGGCGGCGCGCTACATGGATTACGCCAGGCCCGCCGAAGTGAACTCGACCGACGAGATTCTGCCGGGGGGTGGAGCCATCATGCGACGCGGGCTCAAGCTCGTGGCGGTCTCTCGCGACGCAGCCGGCCAGTTGCACGAGCGCTCCGCCGTGTGCCCCCACATGGGATGCATCGTGCGCTGGAACTCGCTCGAGAAGAGCTGGGACTGCCCCTGCCATGGATCGCGGTTCGACCCCTGCGGCGAACTCCTCAACGCACCTGCGGTGGACGGCCTGCCCGCCACGACAGAGGTCCTGCAGGAACCCACTCAGTCCTGAGTCGGCCCCCTCCGCCCTGCATGCCGGCTCAGGTCAGCGTGCGCCTCGACGCGCCCGCGAAGCGGAGAGCTTCTGCTTCAGACCCGCGCAGCCCGACGGATGGAATCTCCGTGATCGGTTACAATCCCGCCGCGGGTTGCTTGTCGCCCGCCATCACCGAGGAGAGCATCAATGCCCAGCACCGAAGACAATCTCAAGGAAGCGTTCGCCGGAGAGAGCCAGGCCAGCCGCAAGTATTTGTCGTTCGCGCGCAAGGCCGAGCAGGACGGGTTCCCCAATGTCGCGCGCCTGTTCCGCACGGCTGCCGAGGCCGAGACGATCCACGCGCACGGCCACCTGGGCGCCATGGGCGGCATCAAGTCCACGGCGGACAACCTGAAGGCGGCGATCGCCGGCGAAACGTACGAGTTCACCGAGATGTACCCGCCCATGCTCAAACAGGCGGAGGCGGAGGGTCACAAGGCCGCTCGCATGTTCAGCTATGCTCCGCAGGCGGAGGCGGTGCACGCGGCCCTGTACCAGCAGGCGCTGGAAGCGGTGCAGGCGGGGAAGGATCTCGCCGGAACCATCTTTTACCTCTGCCCGGTCTGCGGCCACATCGAGTTCGGGCCTCCGAGCAGGGCCTGCCCGATCTGCGGCGCCAAGCCGGAGAAGTACGTCCAGGTCTGAGCGCCGGCGCGGAACGAAGCACGTTCCGCTGGTGCGATTTCGGGCGCGCGCAGCGGTCTGCCTGTTTCTGCGCGTGCGCAGCCGCGTCCCACACCAATGCGGCACCGGACTGCGCCCACGCGCGCGCGTTTGCGGGACGCACCCGGCAGGGATAGGATAGAAGGGACACCCGCCGTCGGCTCCCTTGTCGGGAGGGGCCATGGACCTGTTTACGCGACAAAGAGAAGCCGCATTCACCCGCGTGCAGCCGTTGGCGGTCCGCATGCGCCCCCGCACGCTCGACGAATTCGTCGGGCAGCAGCACTTTGTCGGGGAGGGCAAACTGCTGCGCCGGCTTCTCGCATCGGACCGGCTGAGCAGCGCGATGTTCTACGGGCCGCCGGGCACCGGAAAAACGACGCTCGCGCACATCATCGCGCATCGCACGCAGGCGGAGTTCGAGGAGCTGAACGCAGCGGCCGCGGGAGTCAAGGAAGTCCGCGCGGTCATCGACCGGGCGAAGGACCGACTCGCGTCGAGCGGCCAGCGGACGGTGCTCTTCCTGGATGAGATTCACCGCTTTAATCGTGCGCAGCAGGACGTTCTGCTGAATGACGTCGAGAACGGGCTGATCATCCTGATCGGCGCCACCACGGAGAATCCATTCTTCTCCGTCAATTCCCCGCTGATTTCGCGGAGCCAGATCTTCCAGTTCGAACCACTGAGCGGTGATGATATCAAGTTGCTGCTGCGCCGGGCGGCCACGGACCCGGAGCGGGGGCTCGGGCGCTACAACGTCGAGCTGATGGACGAAGCGGTGGACCACCTGGCGATCACCTCCGATGGTGACGCGCGCCGGGCACTCCTTGCACTCGAGGTGGCGGTGCTCTCACAGATTGATGGCCGCTCAACCGGGCCGAACGGGCACGTCCGCGTGGATCTGGGTGTGGCGGAGGAGTCGATCCAGCGCAAAGCGATTGTTTACGACGGCACGGGAGACGAACACTACGACGCCGCCAGCGCCCTGATCAAGAGCATGCGGGGCAGCGACCCCGACGCGGCCGTTTACTGGATGGCGCGGATGCTCGAGGCGGGCGAGGACCCCCGTTTCATCGCCCGGCGGGTCACCGTTTGCGCGGCGGAGGACGTCGGGAATGCGGATCCGATGGCCCTCGTGGTCGCGAATGCGGCAGCCCAGGTGACGATGCTGGTCGGCATGCCCGAGTGCCAACTTCCGCTCAGTCAGGCGGTCATATATGTTGCCACCGCGCCGAAGTCGAATGCCTCGGCGATGGCGGTGTGGACAGCGGCGAAGGACGTGCGGGAGGGCCGGACCGTTGCCGTTCCGCGGCACCTGCGGGACGCTCATTACGGCGGTTCCAAGCGGCTGGGGCACGGGGAGGGATACAAGTACGCCCACAGCTACGAGGGGGGTTTTGTGCAGCAGGACTATCTCGGTGTCGATAAGACGTATTACGTTCCCACGGAGCGCGGCTTCGAAGCGGAGATTGCGGCACGGCTTGCCGCCCTTCGCGGCGATGCAGGACGCGGGGATGCCTCAGGTGCGGCGGGTGCTTCGGAAGCCGGACAGGAGCAATAGCCACACGTGACCAAGCGAGAACTCAGACAGCATCTGCGGCAGGTGGTGGCGGAGATTTCGCCCGACGAGATCCACCGGCGTTCGCTCCAGGCGTGCACCCTGTTAGGGGGTACGCAGGAGTACGCCCGCGCTGAAGTGGTAATGGTGTTTCTCTCCCTCCCGACCGAGATCGACACGACCAGCCTCGTCCTGCGGTGTTGGCGCGACAGCAAGCGGGTCCTGGCGCCCAAGGTGAGCTGGGAGCAGCGCCGGATGCTGCCGATCGAGATCAAATCGTTATCGGACGACGTCCAGGAGACGCCGCTGGGGATCCGCGAGCCAGCGAAGGGCGTGCCGTTCCCCGTGGGCAATATTGACCTCGTGGTGGTACCCGGGCTCGGCTACGACCTGCACGGCAATCGCATCGGGCGGGGACGCGGGTTCTACGATCGTTTCCTGGCGCACCGCGATTGGCAGGGCGTGGCCTGCGGCTTGGCCTTCGAGCAGCAGGTCGTCGAAGACGTGCCGACGGAAGAGAACGACATGCGCGTGGACATGCTCGTGACGGACCGCGCGGTGCGCCGATTCACACCCCGCGCCGCCGTCCTCTGAGCCCCTCCGCCCGCCGCTCGTCGATCAGCGGGTGACTCGCCCATCCTTGCCTTGCAATGTCCCCCCTGTGCAGTATTCTTAACCACCGGACGACAAGACCAGCTGTACCCCATCAAGGAGTGTGTCCGTGGCTCGTCGACGATCACGTCACGGAGGCGGAAGATCGCTGTTCGTCATGGTTGGCCTGGGCGCCGGCATCTTCGGGATGGCATGGTGGCTGACAAGCGGATTCGGGCGCGGGAAAGCGCCGGTGCTGACGAGCGAACTGGAACCCGAGCAGGCCGCGCCCGCGTTGCGGCTCGTGGTGCCGCCTGGCCCTGTCTCGGAACACGCCAACACCACACCTGCACGTGTGACTCCGCCTGTGCCGGATTCCATGGTCGAGAAGCCCTCGGCCAGCGCGCCAACACCGCCCCTGGCCAGCCCTGTCGCGGCCACCCAGCCGGCTTACCGACTCGATCCGCAGCAGGCGGCCGCTGATCTGCAGGCGGGGCTGGAGGCGAATGCCCGCGGCGACGCGGTCCGCGCGCGGGAGCTCATCAACCGGGCACTGCACTCCGGCTTGATGGGGGACCCGGCAGCCAGGGCCCGCGAGGCGCTGGCAGACCTGGGCGAACGGCTCGTGTTCTCCCGAATTGCCGCCCCGAACGACCCGCTGGTCGAGAGTTATACGGTCGCGGCGGGCAATTCCCTTGGGCGGCTCTCGCGGCGATTCAAAGTCTCCGAGGACTTCCTGGCGGAGCTGAACGGCATCACCGACAAGCGGTTCATCCGCGAGGGCGCCCGGCTCAAGATGGTGCACGGGCCGTTTCACGCGTCGATCAGCAAGAGCAACCACCTGATGCACATTTACCTGCAGGACGTCTACGTGAAGACGATGCGGGTGGCTCTGGGTGCCGACGGACGCACCCCTGTGGGCAAATGGCGGGTCGCCAACCACCAGGTGAATCCCGGCTGGACTGATCCGCGAACGGGTAAGCGGTGGCACCCGGATGACCCCGCCAACCCGATCGGGGACTTCTGGATCGGCCTGGAAGGGGTTGAAGGGCCGGCGGTCGGGCAGGTCGGCTATGGCATCCACGGGACGAACGAGCCGGACACGATCGGCAAGGATGTTTCCCTCGGGTGCGTGCGGCTCGGCGAGCAGGACATCGCCTTCGCGTACAAGCTGCTCGTCCCGAACGAATCGTACGTGACAATCGTGGAGTAGGGACGGCGAACAGGGGGCAGGCGACACAAGACACGGGGACAGGAAAGAGGCATCGCAGGCCCCTCGCCGCACGTCAAGGCGACACACCCCGGGTTCGGCCGTCGGTGCGGGCGCCGGCGATGCCCGGACTGCGGCAGTACTTCCATTCGATCCAGGAGCGTGCGGTGTCGAGAACCGATGCGGAAACGACGGTCGCCGAGCTGAAGGCGGAGATCGCGGCCTTCATCCGCGAGCGCGACTGGGAGCAGTTCCACGACCCAAAGAACCTTTCGATGGCGATCGCCACTGAAGCGGCGGAGTTGATGGAGCACTTCCGCTGGATCAAGAATGACCCGTCACGCGAGCTCGTCCAGGATCCGGAGGCACGCCGGGCGATCGCCGATGAACTCGCCGATGTGCTCGCTTTTGCACTCTCGTTTGCCAATGCGACGGGGATCGATATCGCGTCGTCTCTCCGCGACAAAATGTCCAGAAACGCACGCAAATATCCCGCCGACCAGTACCACGGACGATACTGAGACCGCCCGGGCGGACCTGCGGCAGCAGGACGCGAAGGCGACGACACCCGACTGCGTCACCGGAGCGGAGGCTGGCCCTGGCGTTCCGGTATTATCAGGCCGTCGCCGGACTGCTCGTGCGGCTGCCCCGGCTCAACCATCGCGACACGCAGCGCCTCGTCCTGTCTGAACCAGAGGGTGCGCTGCGGGAACGGGATATCGATCTTGTTTTCGGTGAACACCTTCACGATCTCGAAGCGGATCTGCGAGACGAACTTCCACCGCGCCCCGGGATTGGCGAACCAGCACACGAGCTTGAAGGTGAGGGCGCTCTCGCCGAAGTCCATGAACCACACCTCGGGCAACGGATCGACCAGCACGTTTTCATCGCGGTGAGCCACGTCCAGCAGCAGCTTGCGGACAAGCTGAACGTCGCTGCCGTACGCGACTCCCACCTGAATGTCGCCGCGGATCTTGGGGTTCGACAGCGTCCAGTTGACTACCCGGCCGTTAATGAAATCGCCGTTGGGGACGACCACCTCGATGTTGTCGGGTGAGCGAACGCGCGTAGATCGCAGGCTGATGGAAGTCACCTCACCGCCGTACTTGTCCATTTCGATGATGTCGCCCACTTTCATGTGCCGCTCGAAGAGGATGATGAGACCGCTCAGGAAATTGACGAACAGCGGCTGGAGGCCGAGGCCGAGACCCAGGCCGAGGGTGCCGAGCAGCACGGTGAGGGCACCGAGGTTCAGGTGGAGGATGGTCAGCGCGATGTAGCCTGCGAGCCCGATGAAGACGTAGTTGAGCAGCGTCGAGACGGCCGCCTGCGCCCCGCGGTCCATCTGGCGGATCTGCGGGAAGACCTGTGCCTTGAGGAAGGCGCGTGTCCCGCGCGAGATGAACACACCCGCGGCCACCACGACCACGGCCGTCACCAGCCGCAGCGGTGTCACCGGCTGGTCACCCACGGTCCAGAGCGTGTAGCCGAGCAGCACGCGCAGGTCGGTCAGGCTGATGCCCCACGCCGGAATCACCAGGACGAGCGCGCCGATGAACAGCAGCAGGCGTACCAGGTGGATGACCGTGCTGAGGACCGGATGCGGGCGGATGTTCTCGCCCTGCGTGACGGCTGCCGCGGACGTGCCGGTCTCCTGGGCCGCCTTTTCGGGGTGTTCGGCTGTCCACAGGTTCAGGAGGTCCCGGAGCAGCTTGGCCGCGCCCATGATGACGATTGTCAGGACCATCCCGCGCAGCAGGTAGTCCATGAGTGCGCTGTAGCCGGCCACGTCCAGGGCGATCAACGCCAGGACGCCCGCCACCAGGAGCGGGAATGCCATTGACAGCGCGCGCATCTGCGATGTCTGACCGGGCAGCGGGCAAAGCCCCTGGACGAACATCTTCCGCCGCGCCAGGTACAGCAGTGACAGGACAAGCAGCGAGAGCTGCGAGAGATCCCGCACCGTGCGCCGCAGTTCGGGGAATGCGCCGGTCAGCGTCATAAGCAGGACGAGCGGGATGCTCAGGGCCGCCAGCATCAGCAGGATGCGCAGCCACCAGGCGTGGTACCGGGCGGCGGCGTCGGTGCAACCGAGGATGCGCACCTCGCGTTCGCCGGGGGCGAAGATCGCCTTGATGGCGGCCAGTCCCAGGCGGAGCAGGACAAGGGTCGCGGTGACCACCAGCACGATGGCCAGAATGTTGGCCCCGAGCCGCATCAGGCGGACCGACACGTACAGGATCAAAAGCGGCCAGACGATTGGAGCCGTTCGCCCGGCGAGACGCGCGAGCTGCACGGCAGTGCGGTTGCTCTCGCTTAGCGGGCGTCCCTGGTCGGCACCGTCTTCGACGGGAGCGTGTTCGCGTGCGAGAGCGATGCGAGCCAGCGCCCACTTCGTGAGCCGCCGCCGGAGCCGCAGGGACAGCCAGAACGTCAGGAGAACCAGTACGCCCAGCGCGACCCAGTTCTCGACCTTGACCCCCTTGAGCTCCTTCAGGACTGTCTGCCGGTACGCGGCAAGGCGATCGACCTCCGGACCGCTCCATGTTTGCAGCTGGCGCCACTCGTTGGTGAGCGTTTCCCGGTCGCGGTGCAGGAGACTCGTCCCGCGGACCGACAGGTGCGTCCAGTAGAGCTTGCTCCGGTAGCGGGCGGCCAGGTCGGTGTAGGCGGCGAGTGCGGCGACCGCGTCTTCCAGCCGCTTCTGGGCCGCGGCTTTCTCGTTGAGGATGGCGGTCATGCGTTTTTCGAGCTCGGGCCGGATCTCCCCGGTGATGCGCGTCTGGAGCTGGCGGGCGGCGACCTGTTCCCTGCCGACGAGAGTCCGGACCAGCTCTTCGAACTTCGTGCGGCTCTGGTAGAGCTGGAACATGAACCGGTCGCGCCGCTCGGTGAGCTCGCGCTGCCGGTCGCGCAGCGTGTCGAGCTCCTCGCGGAGACGGCTGAGGAGAGCTTCATCTTCGGGGAGATTCTCGGAGAGATAACGGTAGGCGTTGAGAATCGTTTCCCCGGGCCGTCGGTCCACCGATTCCATGAATGCCGAGAGATAGCCGGTGGAGCGATCGAGGCGGGCGATGAGCTGATCGAACTCCTCGCGGGGCAGCGACGTCCGCGGGGGCGGCAGGCCCTGGAAGTATGCGAGCGCCTCGCCGGCGACCAGCGCCACCCGCCAGTAGGCCCGCATGTACTCGGGGATATCCTTGCGTTTGACCTGCTCGCGGGCGTACTCAAGCTCCGAGCGGGTCTGGGCCTCACGGACGCGCGAGATGTAGTTTTCCAGCGCCGCCATGTACACGGTGGCGTGCTCGATGCGATCGGTGTCAAACTGCCGCTCGAGCTCCAGCAGGATGCGCAGGTCCGGGTACGAGGCGCGGCGGAGCAGCTCGAGGGCGTGCGCGGATTCCAGGATGCGCTTGCGGAGCAGGAGCTGTTCGCGCTCGGGCTCGGTCTTGAGCGCATCCATGCGTTCCGCCAGTTTGCCGGTGAACGACTTGAGCGCTTCGAGCGTTTTGGCGGTTTGGGCCTCGGCCTCATTGAGAAGGCGGGGAATCGCGGCGATCTGTTGTTCGCGGGCGATCTGGCGCGTCCGCAGCTCCGTGAGGACGGCGGCGCGCGCCTCGTGCATTTCCTCGAGTTTCTTCAGCTCCTCGGCGGGGACCCAGCGCGCTTCCTGGGTGGTCGCCCGGTGCGAGAGCTGCCGGTGCAGCTCGTCCCACTCCTTCACATCGGCGGCGAGTTGCGCGACGGCGTTCTCGGACTTGAGCGACTCAATGCCCTTGCGGACTTCCTGCCATTTGCGGAGTTCCGCGAGGTAGGCCTTGAGTGACTCGACGAGCGCGCGGGCCGTCGCGGCGGGGGCGCCTTCCGCGGGGGCCGGCGCGCTGGCGGGGGCGGTGGACGGCTGTGTGGCGATCGACCAGCGCTGGCAGAGCTCATCGATGCGGTCCTGCACGGACTTGATGCGCTGGCGTATCCCCTCGTCGGTGGTTGGCGGGGCGTGGATGACGGGAGCGAGGTTGGGCCCGTCACCGCTGGGCATGGTGGTGGCGGTTGGCTGCGATGTAGGCTCCGCCGCACGAGCTCCCGTGACCAGTGTCAACACGAGAGCTGCGGCGAAAACGGAGATTCGACCGGTT